>DATHDT010000062.1:0-12317 GCA_035318905.1 Gemmatimonadales bacterium
AGCCGTTCAAGGAAGTATCGGAGCGGCCCATCAAGAAGGTCCCCGCGCTGCGCGGCAAAACGATCGTCAATCTCTTCTTCGAGGCTTCCACTCGGACGCGCATCTCGTTCGAATTCGCCGAGAAACGGCTCTCGGCGGACACGGTGAACGTCGCGGCCACTGGGTCGTCGGTCTCCAAGGGCGAAACGCTGGTGGACACAGCGCGGAACCTCGAGGCGATGCGCATCGACATGGTCGTGATCCGCCACGGCTCTTCGGGCGCCGCGGGGTTCCTCGGCCAGCGCATCCGGTCCAACGTGATCAACGCCGGCGATGGCAAGCACGAGCATCCCACGCAAGCGCTCCTCGACCTCCTCACCATTCGTGACAAGCACGGCAAGATCGAGGGCCTGAAGGTCTGCCTCGTCGGCGACGTCCTGCACTCGCGCGTCGCCCGGTCGAACATCTGGGGCCTGACGAAGCTCGGCGCCCACGTGGGCGTGTGCGGCCCCCACACCCTGATGCCGCGCGGGATCGAGGAGCTTGGCGTGAAGTTCTTCCCGCGCATCGAAGAAGCGATCGAGTGGGCCGATGTCCTGAACGTGCTGCGGCTCCAGCTCGAGCGGATGGAGAAGGGCTTCATCCCCAGCTTGCGGGAGTACTATCGCGTGTGGGGCGTGACGCCCGAGCGCCTCGAGCGCTCGCCCCGTCCGATCACGATCATGCACCCGGGCCCGATGAATCGTGGCGTCGAGATCGACTCGCGTGTGGCCGATGGCCCGCACTCGGTGATCCTCGACCAAGTCACGAACGGCGTCGCTGTGCGCATGGCGGTCCTCTATCTCCTGGCGGGGGGTCGCCCTGAGCTGGCGGACGCGGCGAAGCGCGGAGGCGCGGAATGACGCGAGCCCTCCTGCTGCAGGGTGGCCGCGTGATCGATCCGAGTCGTGGCTTCGATCAGACCGCCGATGTGCTCGTCACGGACGGCAAGATCGCCGCCGTCGGTCCGTCGCTCACGGCGCCGGCCGGCACGGAAGTCCGGAGTGTCGCAGGCAAAGTCGTCGCGCCGGGACTGGTGGACGTGCACGTCCACCTGCGCGAGCCCGGCAATGAAGATGAAGAGACGGTGGCGAGCGGGGCCCGTGCCGCCGTCGCCGGCGGCTTTACCGCCGTCTGCGCGATGCCCAACACCGACCCCGTGACCGACAATCAAGCGGCCGTCGGATTCATCGTGCGCCAATCGGTGCGAGCGGGATTGGCTCGCGTCTATCCGATCGGCGCGGTCTCCGTGGGGCAACGCGGCGAGCAACTCGCCGAGTTCGGCGAAATGGTCGGGGCGGGCGCTGTGGCGGTCTCGGACGACGGCCGGCCCGTGGCCTCGAGTCATCTGATGCGCACGGCGCTCGAGTACGCCCGGACGTTCGGCATCCCGGTCGCCGACCACTGCGAAGATCCGACGCTCGCCGCGGGGGGCGTCATGCACGAAGGGCTCGTCGCGGCCCGGCTCGGATTGAAGGGCATTCCGGCTGCGGCCGAGGAGATCATGGTAGGGCGTGACTGCCTGCTCGCCGGTCTCACCGGTGGCCACGTGCACCTCTGTCATATGTCCACGCGCGGCTCGGTCGAACTCATCCGCCGGGCGAAGGAGCAGGGGATTCGCGTCACCGCGGAGGTGACGCCCCATCACCTCACGCTGACGGATCACGCGTGTGAGGGCTACGACACGCACGCGAAGATGAACCCCCCGCTGCGCGAGGCCGCCGACGTCGCCGCGCTCCGCGCGGCTCTGAAAGACGGCGTGATCGACTGTATCGCGTCGGACCACGCCCCACACGCCTACGATGAGAAGGAAGCGGCGTTCGACGATGCGCCCTTCGGCATCGTCGGACTCGAGACGGCGTTCGCCGTCGCCCACACGGAATTGGTGCGGGGCGGGATCCTCACGCTGCCCGAGCTGATCGCGCGCATGAGCACCGAGCCCGCCAAGATCTTCCATCTGCCGGGGGGCACGCTCGTCGTCGGCGCGCCGGCCGATGTGGTGGTGCTCGACCCCGCCGCGCAGTGGACGGTCGAACCCGCGACCTTCCATTCCAAGTGCCGCAATACGCCGTTCACCGGTCGCGCGCTTACCGGCCGGGCCTTGCTGACGCTCGTCGCGGGGAAGACCGCTCACGACGTGGGTGCATCGACGGCTCCGTGACCGCCCTCACCGTGGCGCGTCGCATGGCGCAGTGTTGTCGCCAGCTCGCCGCGGGTGGATTGATCGCCGGCCGCGATGGGAATCTGTCGGTACGCCTTGGTCCCGACCGCGTGCTCGTGACGCCGAGTGGACTGATCAAGTCCACGCTGACCGCCGGGGACATGGTGGAAGTGGGACTGGCCGGTCACAAGCGGCGTGGCCGCCGCAACCCTACCAGCGAATTGGACTTACACTTGCGCATCTTGAGCCGTCGGCCCGACGTCGGGGCGGTCGTGCACGCGCATCCCCCCGCCGCGACCGGGTTCGCCGTTGCGGGGGAGGAGATTCCCGCTAATCTGTTGCCCGAGCTTATCTTCCTGGTGGGACGGGCGCCGATTGTTCCCTATGGTACGCCCGGGACGCCCGAGTTGGGCGACCGGGTGGAGCCATACCTCGCGCAGCACGATGCGCTGTTGCTCGCGAATCACGGCGCCGTGACGATGGGTAAGACACTCGACCAGGCGTGGATCCGCATGGAGAGTCTGGAGCACGCCGCGCGTATCGTCATCGCCGCGCGCGCCGTCGGGCAACCGCGGCCACTCGATGCCGCGGCAGTGGCAAAACTCGAAGCGCTCCGCGCCCAGGCGCGACGGGAGAAGGATGCCTAAGGGTTCCTCGAAGAGTACCGCCGCCATCCAGCGGTTGCTGGAAGAGCGCCGCCAATACGAGGCGTGGCTCGCGCGCATCAACGCGGCGGGCGACGCCGCGCCGGAGCACGTGCGCGTGCGCGTGCGGGCCGACTACGAGGCGCGCCTCCAGGCCGTGACGGAGGAGCTCAAGGCGCACGCGGACGCCGGGCGCCAGCTCGTCGCGCAGCGCAAGGAGTTGTTCCGCGAGCTGCAACAGAAGGAAAAGGCCGCCGCCGAGCGACTCGCGGAAACGGAGCTGCGTCACGCGGTGGGTGAGTACGACGAGAGCCAGTGGACGCAGGTGCACAAGGATGCGCTTGCCGAGCTGGTCTCGGTGCGGGAAGAGATGCAGGAGGTCGGGCAGGACATCGAGAAGCTCGAGGAGCTCGACGCGATGGTGCGCGCGAAGCCCAGCCCGCGCGTCGGTCCACCCCCAAAACCGCAGGCGCCGCGACCCGAGGAGCGCCGCAAGGTCTCTCCCTCGCCCATCGACGAGTTGGCGTTCCTCAAGTCGGTCACCGAGGACGACAAAGCCGCTCCGTCGCCCAAGCGGGCGAGCGGCGCGCAGTTTCAGCCGGCGATTCCCGGAGATCCGCCGCGCGGCACGCCGATGTCTCCGTCCCCGTCCATCACACCTGCCGCGGAGATCAACGACGACGCCGACGTCGTGAAGACCTTGAAGTGCAAGGAATGCGGGACGATGAACCTGGCGACGGAGTGGTACTGCGAGAGCTGCGGAGCGGAGCTAGCGGCTCTGTAGTTTCTTCACCATCGCTGCCAACCGCGACTTGTGGCGCGCCGCATTATTTCGATGGATCAAGCCTTTGCGGGCGGCGCGGTCGAGCAAGCGGGCGGCGAGGGCATAGGCCTCGGTCGCGGCCGCCGCGGTGGTGGCGACGCGGACGTGCTTCACAGCGGTGCGCAGCGCGGAACGTTGCGCCTTGTTGCGCACGGTGCGCGTGCGCGCCTGACGCATGGCTTTCTTCGCGGACTTGATCTTCGGCACGACGAACAACTCCCTGGAGTGAGGCGCGGAACATAGAGGGTAAGTTGCGTGGGGTCAAGGCTCTACGTTATCTTAGGCCGTGCCATTCGAGCAGATCGTGATGCTGGTCCCGGTGCTGCTGTTCTCCATCGTGGCGCACGAATATGCCCACGCCGAGGCCGCCTACCGTCAGGGTGATCAAACCGCCTACATGCTCGGGCGGCTGACGTTGAATCCCCTCAAGCACATCGATCCTTTCATGACGGTGCTCCTGCCGGCGCTGCTGATCTATTATCATGCGCCGTTCGTGTTTGGAGCGGCGAAGCCCGTCCCAGTCAACCCGCGCAACTACCGCAAGTACGTTCGCGGCGAAATCATCGTCTCGCTGGCGGGTATCGCGACGAACCTGGTGCTGTTTGTGGTCAGCGTGATCCTGTTCGTCCTCGTCGGCCTGCTGGGCCGCAGCCTTCCGGCCCTCGAAGGGAGCCTGGAGGTCCTGCAACAGATGACCGTGTGGAGCATACGGCTCAACCTCATCCTGGCCTTCTTCAACTTGATTCCGATTCCGCCGCTGGACGGCAGCCACGTCCTGAAGTTCCTGCTGCCCCCGGGCGCGGGACTGCGGTTTCGGCAGCTCTACGCCTTCGGCTTCTTTCCTATTCTCCTGGTCGTCTGGTTCCTGCCGGGAGTCGTCGACGTGCTTATGTGGCCGGCCCAGCGCCTCTTGGATTCGGCGCATGCCGCGGTGGGTGGATTGACGCTACCCGGAGTGTTCTGGCCCCTATGACAACGCCGTCACCGGTCATGCGCGATCAATCGGGTTTCGTCATCGAGCTGGAGCAGTTTTCCGGCCCCCTCGACCTGCTGCTGCACCTGATCCACGAAGAGGAGGTCGACATCACCGACCTCCCGATCTCGAAGATCGCCGATCAGTTCCTGGCCGTGATTCGCGATCTCGCCCTCAATCAGGCGGCTGATTATCTGGAGATGGCCGCCCGGCTGCTACGCATCAAGGCGCAGATGCTGCTGCCGCGGCGCCTGGGCGATGATGAGTGGGAGGACCCGCGCGCCGAGCTGGTGCGCCGGCTCCTCGAGTATCAGCAGATCCGCGAGCTCGTCGACTGGCTGGCCCGCGCCGCCGCGGTTCGCGCCGAGCGCTTCGGCCGCGGCTACGAGGCACCGCCCCCCGACGCGCCGCCGGCGCCGCTCCAGATCGACTTGAACGATCTGCTGGCGGCGGCGGAGCGCGTCATCGCGCTGATTCCCGAGCCGATGCTGCACCGGGTGGTGCCGCGGCCCCTCAACGTGGAAGGGGCGACGGCCAAGATCTACGCGCTGCTCGACGAGCGCGAGACATTCGGTTGGCTCGACGTCGTCGGCCCCGGCGCGACCATCGTCGACGTGCTGTCCGCGTTCATCGCGCTGCTCGAGTTGGCGAAGCGTGGCACGGTGTCGCTCGCGCAGCCCGAGCCCTTTGCTCCCATGGTGATCCGGCGTGAGTCCCCTCGCGAAGCTGCTTGAAGCGGCGCTGTTCGCCGCCTCACGGCCCCTGACGCTCGAGGAGCTGGCGTCCCTCGAGCCCGACACGGGAGAAGCGGCGCTCCGCGCGGCGCTCACCGAGGTGCGGGCCGCCTACAGCGACGACCACGGCGTCGAGCTGGCCGAAATCGCGGAAGGCTGGCAGTTCCTCACGCGGCGGGAGTACGCCGAGGCGATCGACCGGGCGCAATTCGCGCTGCGGCCGCGTCGGCTCTCGCCCGCCGCGCTCGAGACGCTCGCGATCATCGCGTATCGCCAACCGGTGGGCCGGCTCGAGGTGGACGAGATCCGCGGCGTCGACTCGGGCGCGGTGATCGACAAGCTGCTCGAGCGCGCCCTCGTGGAGGTCGTCACGCGCGGCGAAGGACTCGGCCGGCCGCTGCTCTACGGCACGACGCCGCAGTTTCTGGAGATTCTCGGCCTCAAGGATCTGGAGGAACTGCCGCGACTCGAGGAGTTGTCGGTCGCGCTCCGGCCTCCAACCCCGGCCGAAGAGCCCGAATGAGTCTCATGCGCCTGCAGCGCGCCCTGGCGCGCGCGGGCGTCGCGGCGCGCCGCAAGGCCGAGGACCTGATCCGCGCGGGGCGCGTCCGGGTGGACGGAAAGGTCGCCACGATCGGGTCGAGCGCCGACCCCGACACGCAGCGCATCACGGTCGATGGCCAGGTCGTCCGGACGGCCACGCACACCACCTGGATCGCCCTCAACAAGCCCATCGGCTACGTCGTGAGCCGCTCCGATCCCGAGGGACGGCGCACCGTCTTCGACCTCCTCCCCAAGGTGCCCGGTCTCACGTACGTTGGGAGGCTGGACCTCATGACCTCGGGTCTGCTGCTCCTCACGACGGACGGCGCCGCGGCTCACCGGCTCATGCATCCTCGCTTCGCCGTGCGGCGCACGTACTGGCTCGGCGTGCACGGAATTTCCGCGGCTGAAGTTCGCGCCGCGCTGGCACAACGCATTGTGATCGACAGCCGTCCCGTGCGCATCCTCGAAAGCCGAGTGCGATCGGTGGGGAAGTCCCTCGAGGTCGAAGTGACGCTCGCCGAAGGCCGGCAGCGCATCGTCCGCCGCATGGCGGAAGCGCTGGGGTTGAAAGTCGAGTGGCTGCATCGCGTGTCGTACGGACCGATCCGGCTCGGAAAGTTGGCCGAGGGTCGGTGGCGAAATCTGACGGCGCGGGAAATCGAGGCGATCGGAAAGTAGGGATGGCAGCGATCGACACCGGCGGAGTCGACAAGGCGCTCGGCGCCATTGGGACCACGTTCCGACTGACGCGCCTGTATCCGCCGACGCATCCGGCGGTGCAGGAGGGCCTGCGCCAGATCGCCGCGGGGCTCCCGGGGTTGGCTGCGCTCGGGACCGTCGAGTGGAAGATCGGCGCGACGGGATTGCACTGGCACGGCCAGCACCTGCTGGCGCGCAACACGCAGGTCGCGGAGCTGGCGGGTCTCCTGTACGCGCGCGGCGTGCGTTCCATCCAGGTGAACCCGGGGGTGACGCCGGAACAGTGCCTGGCCCTGTTCAGCGTCGCGATCGGCACGATCGAGTCCGACGATGCGGCGCTGGGACGCATCACGCTGCTGCTCGGTCGGCGGGCGAGCCAACGCATGTCGGCAAGCCGCGCCGCCTTCGTGCCGGCCCCAGCTCCCGATCCTCATCCTGCGCCACCACCCCCCCCCCCGCCGCCCGCAGCGGTCGAGGCGGCGCCGGCGGCCGAGCCTCCACCGCCGCCACCGCCACCAGCGCCTGAGCCCCCGGCCCCGGCGCGCACCAGCGGTGCGACGTTTAGACCCGACGCACTGCCGGCGGACTTGGAAGCGAGGCGCGCGGTGGCCGGTCTCCTCGCCGCGCGCACCGTCGAGGAGCAACGGTCACGCGTGGAGCAGCTGCGCAAGCTCACCGACGCCCTCCTCGCGTTGCGCAACATCGCCGCCATCGCCGAGATCATCGCGGGGCTCGATCGAGCGCTGGTCGAAGTGCAGGATCCGGTTGCCCAGGAGGGCATCGGCGACATTGCGGCGGCCCTGACGGACGAAGTCGTCGTCGAGCGGATGGTGGCCCGCCTCGGCGAGGCCCGCGTCCCGCCGGGAGAGCGGGCGCATCTCGTAGACGCGGTGGGCGCCCTCGCGGCGGTAGCCGCCGGGCTTGTCGTCGATGCATATCTCAATGTGCCTGCGGAGCTGCGGGAGTCGTACCGCGCGGCGATGCGCGCCGCCGGGGAGCGCGCGCTCGAGACGCTGCAGGACCGGCTCGCCAGCAAGGTGCCCGAGGTGGCGGCGGCAGCGGCGGAATTCCTCGGGCTCACCGGAAGTCCTCAGGCGGTGCCGTTGCTCATCGGCATCAGCCGCCACTCGGACGAGCGGGTGCGCGAGGCGGCGCTGCTCGGCCTGGCGGAGCTGGGCGGGCGGGAGGTCTCGCGGCCCGCCATGCCGGCCTTGAAGGATGAATCGGTGCTGGTGCGGATGGCGGCGGCCAGGGCGATTGCCTCGGCCGGCGACGCGGGGGCGACCACCGTGCTGGTCCGGCGGTTGGAGCAGGAGGCCGACGAAGGGGTATTGGCTGCGTTGCTGAAAGCCATTGCCCAACTCGGGGCGAAGGAAGCCCTCGCGATCTTGGCAAAACACGCCGAGCCAGGTGGCCGGCCGCGCCGCACGCCGTACGTGCGCGCCGCGGCGGTCGAAGGTCTGGCGCGGCTCGACCGGCCCGAAGCCCGGGCCCTTCTGGAGCTTTACGCGCGTGACAAGGAGCCGACGGTGAAGCGGGCGGCGGAGGCATCGCTGCGATGACCACGAAAGCGGCCAAGACCAGCGACGCGGTCCTGACGCAGAGCATCACGCGCGAAGTCGCCAAGCGCGTGGTGGGACAGGAAGTGATGGTCGAGCGGCTGCTGATCGGCTTGCTCACCGGCGGGCACGTCCTGCTCGAGGGCGTGCCGGGCCTCGCGAAGACCCTCGCGGTCAAAACCGTCGCCGAGTGCCTGCGCATCGCGTTCTCGCGCATCCAGTTCACGCCCGATCTGCTGCCGGCCGACGTGATCGGCACGATGGTCTTCGACCAGCGGTCGCAGGAGTTCTATGCCAAGAAGGGGCCGCTCTTCGCGAACCTCGTCCTCGCCGACGAGATCAACCGCGCCCCCGCCAAGGTGCAGTCCGCGTTGCTCGAGGCGATGCAGGAAAAGCAGGTGACGATCGGCGGCGAGACCTTCTATCTGGGTGAGCCGTTCCTCGTCCTCGCCACGCAGAACCCAATCGAGCACGAGGGGACGTACCCACTGCCCGAAGCGCAACTCGATCGCTTCATGCTCAAGGTGCGCGTCGGCTACCCCTCCCGCGATGCCGAGAAGGAGATCGTGGGCCGCATGGCGGGTGGGCGGCCGATCGAAGTGCAGCGCATCGCCGAGGCCGACGACATCCTCGCGGCCCGCAGCGCGATCGCCGAGTTGTTCATGGATCAGAAGGTCGTCGACTACATCGTGGACGTGGTGCGTGCGACGCGCGAGCCGACCGCCATAGGCCTGCCGGAGCTGAAGCCGCTGATCGCCTTTGGCGCCTCGCCGCGCGCGTCGATCTATCTGGCGCAGGCGGCGCGCGCGCACGCGTACCTGCGCGGCCGCGCCTACGTCGTGCCGGAGGACGTCAAGGCGATGGCGCCGGACGTGCTCCGGCACCGGGTGCTGCTGACGTTCGAGGCCGAGGCGGAGGATGTGGACACCGACCGCGTGATCTCCAAGATCCTGGAGGCGGTGGGCGTGCCGTGACGTACACGGGAGGAGAGCGCCGGCGCGCGGTGACGTCGCCGGTGCGCGCGCGCCGGCGGGCAGTCACTCCCGAAATCCTGAAGCACGTGAAGGGGATCGAGCTCCGGGCCCGCAATCTCGTCAACACGCTGTTCACCGGTGAGTATCGCTCCGTCTTCCGCGGGCAGGGTATCGAGTTCGCGGAGGTGCGCGAGTACCAGCAGGGCGACGACTTCCGCGCCATCGACTGGAACGTCTCGGCCCGCATGGGCCATCCCTTCGTGAAGACGTTCATGGAGGAGCGCGAGCTCACGCTGCTCCTCATCGTGGATCAATCCGGGTCGCTGCACTTCGGCCGCCCTTACACCAAGGCGGGCCTCGCCGTCGAGGTCGCTGCCGTGCTGGCGCTCGCGGCGGCGCGTCACAACGACCGCGTGGGCGCGCTGTTGTTCGCCGACACGCCGGAGTACGTCGTGCGGCCCGCCAAGGGCCGCGCGCACGCCTTGCGGGTGATCCGCGACTTGGTCGCCTTTGCGCCGCGCGGCCGCGGGACGAATCTCGGGGGCGCGCTCCGCTACGCCGCCAAGCTGCTCCGCCACCGGGCCATCGTGGTGGTGCTGTCGGATTTCCGGGCGGAAGGGTGGGAGGACGCGATGGCCCAGGTCGCCGCGCGGCACGAGGTCGTGGCGATCACGGTGGACGATCCGCGTGAGTACGATCTCCCCGACGCCGGCTGGGTCGAGCTCGAGGACGCCGAAACCGGGCAGCGCCTCCTCGTGGACACGAGTCACGGACCCACGCGCACGCGCATTCGCATCGCCGCGGAAAAGCTGCAACAGGAGCGCACGCGGAAACTCGTGCAGGCCGGCGTGGACCGCGTGGCGCTGCATACGACCGTCCCGTACGGGCCGCCGCTGCGGCGCGCCTTCGCCGAGCGGGCGAGACGGCTGTCCCGGTGACCACGGCGGTATTGCTGGCGGCGCTGTTGCAGCAGGGCGCAGGCGCCTGGGTCGCGTTGACGCCGCGGCCCACCGTCGGCGACACGATCTGGCTGGAACGCACGATTGCGGCACCCGCGGGATGGCGAGTGCGGGCGGCGCGGCTCGACCCGGGACCCGAGAGCGAGCCGCTCGGCGATCCGGTGGTCGTGCCGGCGGAGGGCGGGTGGTCGGTGCGCTACCCGATCGCCGCCTGGGCGCCCGGCGTCGTCTCGACGGAGATGCCGCCGCTCTGGCGTCTCGGCCCTGACGGCAGCGCGGACTCGATCGCTGGTGGCACCGCCACGGTGCGGGTCGCCAGCGTCATTCCGGACAGCGTTCCCAATCCGACGCCGCGACCGGCGCTCGCTCCCTTGCGCTTGTCGCGCCGCACGCCGCTGCCGGCGGTCGCCGGCCTCCTGCTTTCGGCGGGGATGCTCGTGGCCGTTGTCGCGTGGCGGCGGCGTCCGCCGCGTACCCTCCGCCCAGCCCCCGACTTGGAGCTCGATGCGGAGGTCGGCGACACGCGCTGGGTCGCCGCCGGGGAGCCGCGCGCGGTCGCCGCGCGCGCGTCGCATCTGTTGAGAGGCGCGTTGGCGCGCGCCGTGCCGGAAGCGCATGGCGCGCTCAGTACGACCGAATGCCTCGCGGTCGTGGAGCGCGTGAAGCCCGACGCCCCCCTGCGTCAGCTGCGCGAGCTGCTCGCCGCGCTCGATCAGGTCGCGTTTGCGACGGCACACGGAGTAGAAGTGGGGCCTCTTGCCGCGCGGGCACGTGCCCTCGCCAGGGAGCTCGCGCCATGAGCTTCGCGCGGCCGGTGCTGCTCCTCCTGTTGGCGATCCTGCCGCTGTGGTGGTGGTGGCGGCAACGACGTCTGGCGCGCCTGCCGGGCGCACCGATGAGCGACGTCCGGCCCGCCGCGGGCCCCGTCGAGCGTATCTGGGTGGCGCGCCTGCCGGCGACGTTGCGGTCGGTGTGCCTCGGCGCCTGGATCATCGCGGCGGCGGGGCCGCGCGTGGGCTCGGCGAAGTCCGAGCTGCACAGCGAGGGAATCTCCATCGTGCTCGCGCTCGACCTCTCGAGCAGCATGCTCGCCGAGGATTTCGCGCCGGCGAACCGGCTCGATGTGGCGCGCCGCACGGCCATCGACTTCGTGCGCGCCCGGAACTCCGATCGCATCGGGCTCGTGGCCTTCGCCGGTCAGGCGCTGACGCAGGTGCCGATTACGACCGACTACGCGGTGTTGGAGGAGGCGATCCGCCATCTCCGCATCGGGATTCTGGAAGACGGCACGGCGATCGGCACCGGCATCGCGACGGCGGCGAATCGGCTGCGCCGGGCACCGGGGAAGAGCAAGGTGATCATCCTCCTGACCGATGGCGAGAACAACGCCGGCACGGTGGACCCGCGCACGGCCGCGCAGGCCGCTGCGGCATTCGGGATCCGGATCTACACGATCGGCGTGGGCACGGTGGGCGAAGCGCCCGTGCCGATGGGCCAGGGCCCCCTGGGACTCCGCTATCAGACGATGCCGGTCAAGATCGACGAGCAGCTGCTGAGCGAGGTCTCTCGCACGACCGGTGCCCGCTACTTCCGCGCGACCGACGCGGCGTCGTTGGCGAACATCTTCGGTGAGATCAATCGCCTCGAGAAGACTCCGGTACAGCACCTCGTGTACCGGCGTTACGACGAGGCGTATCGGTGGCCCCTCGGCCTCGGGTTGCTGGCGCTGGCGCTCGAGCTGGTCGTGTCGGCCACGTTCGCCGTGCGAGTCCCCTGATGACATTCGACGCGCCCATCGTCGTCATCCTGTCGCCGCTGATCGCGGTGGCCGTCTGGTTTGCGGCGGCGTGGGCGCGGCGCGCGCGCATCCGGCGCGCGGCCGCGTGGTCGGAGCAGACCGCCCGCATCGCGAGAGCGTCCGGACGCCTCGGGTCGGGCACGCTCGGCCTCGCGGCCGGCCTGGCGGCCATCGCCCTCGCGGGCCCGCGTTGGGGCGAGGAGAAGATCGTCACCGAGACGCGAGGATTGAATCTCGTCATCGCGGTCGACATCTCGCGCTCGATGCTCGCCGAGGACGCCGCCGGGAGCCGGATGGCGCGCGCCCTGCGCGAGGCGCGCCGCCTCGTGCAGGACCTCGACGGCGACCGACTCGGCCTCGTGGCGTTCGCGGGAACGAGCTACATCCTCTCGCCGCTCTCTGTGGACGGACCCGCCCTCACCCTGTACC
>DATHDT010000063.1:0-2151 GCA_035318905.1 Gemmatimonadales bacterium
TGCTCGCCGCGCTCGGCGCCGTCGTCATCGGCCGGAGTTTCGGGGTCGCGGGCCCCGCCCCGACGCCAAGCGCCCCACTCAATCACCGCAGCGCCACGCTCACGGGCGTGCTCACGATCTTCCTGCTGGTGATCGGCTACGCCAAGACGTTCGGTGGGCATCCGCAGTGGGGGCACCCCAGCGTGGCGACGATGACGAGCGATTTGAAGAACCTCGTCGGCCTCGAGGACCAGTACTTCTCGATCCACCACCGCTACGGCACCCTCACCGACCTCGCGGGCTACGAGCCGATGATGTCGCGCGCCACGATAACCGTCTTCGCCGACAGCGGGCGCGTCGTCGCGACCGCGAGAAGCGCCGAGACCAAGCAGGTGTGCATCGTGTGGACCGGTACGCCGCCGCTCCCGCCCGACAGCGCGCACGGCTCGGCGGACGGCGTGCCCGCGTGCTGGGAGCCGTGACCTGATCCGTCTTGCCACGCCGGCCGACGCGCCCGCCATCGCCCGGATCCACGTCGAGTCGTGGAAGGTCGCCTACCGCGGCATCATGCCCGACGACGTTATTGCGCGGACGGACCTCACGTACCGCACGCGCTTCTGGACCGAGCGCCTTGCGACGCGGGATTGGCCGGTCTTCATGATCGACGAGGGAGGCGAGAGCGTTGCCTTCTGCCAAGCGATCGCGTCTCCCGATCCTGATGACGACCCGAAGACCGTCGGGCACATCACGTCGATCCATGTGCTCCCACAGTTGCGCGGCAACGGCCACGGGCGCGCGCTGGTCGATCGTGCGTTCGCCGAGTTCCGGCGGCGCGGGATGAGGGAGGTCACCCTGTGGGTGCTCGAAGGGAATGCGAGTGCACGGCGGTTCTACGAAGGGCAGGGATTCTACAACGACGGGGGGAGAAAAGCATATCCCGGGACCGATGTGCCCGAGGCGCGCTATCGGATTTCGCTGTAGACTTTTCCTCCCATTCTTCGAACCCATTCCGGAGTTTCACCGTGCGACGCTCGTTCCTGACCGCGCTTTTCGCCGCCACCGTCACGACCACCCTATCGGCCCAGGGCTTCGGCCAGCCGACAGGCTTCGCCGTGGAGAATCCGATCCTGCGCCGCATGTGGGCGATCGGGGTGGACAGCTCGCAGCTCCCCCGCCTCGCGCAGACTCTGTTCGACTCCCTCGGCCCTCGGCTCACGGCCTCTCCGGGAATGAACGCGGCGCAGAACTGGCTCGTGGCGACCTACGGATCGTGGGGCATCACGGCGCGCAAAGAGCAGTACGGCACCTGGCGCAGCTGGCGCCGCGGCACGTCGCACCTGGACCTGGTGGCACCGCGGGTACGCTCCCTCGAGGCGACGATGCTGGCATGGAGTCCCGGCACGCCGCGCGGCCGCCCGCTGCGCGCGCCCGTCGTGATCCTGCCCGACGTGGCCGACAGCGCCGCGCTCGTCGCCTGGCTGCCCCAGGCCAAAGGCAAGTTCGTACTCATCTCGTTCCCGCAGCCGACGTGCCGCCCCGACGATAGCTGGGAGAAGTGGGGCATCCAGGCGAACGTCGACTCGATGAAGGCGCGCCGCACCATCGCGCAGGAGTTGTGGCGGCAGCGGGTCGGGCGCACGGGATACACCGGCCGCTACAACCTGCACCGCCGGCTCGAGGCCGGGGGCGTCGCGGGGATCATCGGGAGCAACTGGTCACAGGGGTGGGGCGTGGACAAGATCTTCGACGCCTACACCGACCGCGTGCCGGTGGTGGACGTGGCGTGCGAGGACTACGGTCTGCTCTTCCGGCTGGCGCAGAATAACCAGGGGCCCGTCGTCGAGTTGACGGCCGACGCGCAGCCCCTCGGCGAGGTGCCCGTGTTCAACGTGGTCGCCGAGATCAAGGGGAGTGAGCTGCCGAACGAATACGTGATGCTCTCGGCGCACTTCGACTCGTGGGACGGCGGCTCGGGCGCCACCGACAACGGCACCGGCACGCTGACGATGCTCGAGGCCATGCGCATCCTGAAGGCCGTCTATCCAACGCCGCGCCGCACGAGACGAACGACGCGTGATCGGTCCCGCCGCCGCTCGGCGCGCCCGGGAAGCTGAACTTGACGTTGCGCGTGATCTCGGCGGGCAAGCGCGCGAGATAGCGGCCCAGGTTGCT
>DATHDT010000064.1:0-8573 GCA_035318905.1 Gemmatimonadales bacterium
ACCTGGGGGGTTTCTCTTTGTGGGTGGCCGGTCAGTTGACTTCGATTATTTGGTCGCGCCGTGTCCCAACACTGACATATCTCACCGGCGCTCCGGCAAGGTCCTGGAGGCGGTCCACATAAGCCCTCGCCGCCGCCGGCAGGTCTGCCAATCTCCTAGCCCCTGTCAGCTCGCGCTGCCATCCCGGAAGCGTCTCGTAAACCGGCTCCACCCGCTCCACGCTCTCTAAGTCCGCCGGCATACTGTCGACTTGCTCACCGTCGAGCCGATAGCCAACGCACACTGGAATCTCCGAGAACGTGTCGAGCACATCGAGCTTCGTAACCGCCAAGCCCGTCAGGCCGTTGATGCGAACCGCATAGCGCACCACCACCGCGTCGAACCACCCGCAGCGCCGGGGACGACCCGTCGTCGCTCCGAACTCGCCGCCCAGCTCGCGAATCCGCTCAGCGATCTTGGGCTCGGCCTCCGTGGGCAACGGCCCATTCCCGACCCGCGTCGTATACGCCTTCACGACCCCCAACACGGCATCGATCGCCGTGGGTCCGATCCCGACTCCCACCGCTGCCCCGCCCGCGGTCGTGTTGGATGACGTCACATAGGGATAGGTCCCATGATCCACATCGAGGAGCGCTCCCTGCGCCCCCTCGAGCAGCACCGACTCTCCGCGCTCGAGCGCCTCCCATACGACGCGCCCCGAATCGACCGCGAGTGGCAGGAGCCGCGGCGCCAGACGCTCGAGCAGGTGGACGTGCGCTTCGGCGCTGGCCCGTTCCATGTCCTTTAGGGCACCACTCCCGTGCGACCGTCCCAACAGCTCGAGCATCTCGTTCGCCGCTTCGACGCGCGCGCGCACGAGCTCCTGGGCCCGAACGAGATTCCGCAGGTCGCCGACGCGAATCCCGCGGCGTCCGTATTTGTCCTCGTACGTAGGCCCGATCCCCCGCCCGGTGGTGCCGATCTTTTCCTTCTTCTCACGGGCGCGATCGAGGAGCTTGTGATACGGCAGCGTGAGATGCGCCCGGTCGGACACGTGCAGTTTGTGCTCGGTCCGGACACCACGGGCGGTGAGCGCGTCGAGCTCCGCGAAGAGTTGCTCGGGATCGAGCACGACGCCATTCCCCACAATACAGACGGCGCCCTGGAGAATCCCCGACGGGATCTGATGCAGCACGAACTCTCCGCCACCGGCTCCGGTGTCGACGGTGTGGCCCGCGTTGGCGCCCCCCTGATAGCGCACCACGAGATCGGCGCGCTCGGCGAGCACGTCGACGACTTTGCCCTTCCCCTCGTCGCCCCACTGAGCGCCGACGACCACCACGCAGTGCGTCTTTGGTCCGAACACAGGTTCCTTTCAGCAAAAACGCCCCGGGGTCGGGGCGTAGGTATCCTCTGAAGGAAACTACCGGGCCGACAGCACCCGCGCCACTCCCGCCGCCACCTTGCGCACGCCCTCCAGCGTCAGCCGGTCTGTCGTGTCGCGGGGCGTGTGCACCACGCGCGCCGTCCCCCAATCACCCTTCATGATCGTGACACACTCGCGCAACGGCCCCCGGGCGAGTGCGATCCCGTCCACGATCACCGGGAGCCAGCGCGCCTTGAACGCCCCCAGCTCGGCGGCCACGGCCCGGCCGACTGGCCCGGGACGATGCAGCAACGCGATCGACCCGCCACGATCGTCGAGCGAGTCGAAATTGATGACCGCCGCGCCCTCGAGGAGTGATGCCCGGTCAGCGACGAGCGCCCGCGCCCCCACAAGGCCGTACTCCTCAGCATCGAGAAAGAGCACGCCGACATTGGCGCCCGTCGGTAACGCATCGAGGATCGCCAGAATCGCGACGAGCCCCGTGGCATTGTCGAGCGCGCCCGACGAGCGATCGGTGACACGGTTCGCGGCGAGAATCGCGAGGCCCACGGCCAAAACCGCGAGCGATGGGAGCAGCGTCCAGACCAGGCCCGCGGCGCCGACGACCAGAGCAGCGGCGCCGAGAATCCGCGTCGCCATCGAGATCGGCTGGCCCTTCGAGTCGTAGTGGGCGGCCAGCCAGACGGTCGGACGGCCCGACGGTCGGACAGCTATGAGGTTGATCCCACCAACAACTCTCGGCGTCCCCAAGAGCATCCAGGATGGACGGCCCGTGAAGGCGTGCTCCTCGACCGTGAGTCCGCGCACGGCCAACTCGCGCTTCAGGCGTTCTCGGACCTGCGCGTGGTTGGGTGTCCCGACGAGTCGTGGGACGGCAAAGTCCCGAAAGTCAGTCACCGCGCACGAGCAGCGCCACGCGTTCGCGTTCCGCCTCGCTGAGGGGCGCGAGCGGCGGACGCGGGGGACCACCGTAGAGTCCGACGGCGTCCATCGCCGCTTTCACGCCGGCGGGGCCGAGCTTCGACACGATCTCCTTGTCGAGCGGCCCGATGCGGTGCTGCAGCGCGCTGGCGGTGTCTCGGTCCCCGGCGTGAAATGCGGTGAGCAGCTCGGCGCAGAGCCGAGCGGCGTAGCAGGCAACGGCAACAACACCGCCGTCGCACTCCAGCTCGAGCGCCGGCAACAGCAGCGACCCCGACCCGACAAAGACCGCCCATTGTGGCGCCGCCTCGCGGTAGGCGGCCAGGTTCTTCAAGTCGCCCGAGGAATCCTTGACACCCACCACGCGCGCGTGCGTCGACAACTCTTCCAGGAGCTCAGGTGGGAGTTGGACGTGCGTGTACTTGGGGATGTTGTAGAGCAAGACCGGGATCGGACTCGCGTCGGCGATGGCGCGGTAATAGTTCGCGAGCGCCCGCGCGGCGACCGCGGGGAAATAACTCGGCGGTCGCACCAGCACGGCGTCCGCGCCCGCCTCTGCCGCCCCCTTCGTCAGCGCGATCGCCTGTCGCGTCGACTCGGCGCCCGTTCCGGCGATGAGCCATTTGCCCTGCGGCGTGGCTTCGCGCGTCCAGGCGACCGCCCGGCGATGCTCGTCGGGATCGAGCAGCGGCGCCTCGCCGGTCGAGCCCGCCACCACCACGCCGTCCAATCCATCGGCAAAGTGACGCGCGACGTTGTCCTTCAGGTGCTGCGGGGCGATGTCGCCGCTGGCGACGTCGAAGGGCGTGGTGATGGGGGCGAACACACCCCCGAGATCGGGCCGGGTCACGACGGCGGCAGCATGCTCGACAGGTCGTCGGTGAAGCCGGCGGGCTTGTCCGCGGCGGGCGCTTCGGCGGGCGTCACGACGCGCGACCGGCGCCGCAGGGTCCGCATTTGCAGCTCGAAGTCCGCCGGGTTGGACGACGCCGTCACGGCGGTCTCGTACGTCACCAGGCCGTCGGCCACCAGGTCCATCAGGTGTTGGTCGAAGGTCTGCATCCCGTATTGCTCGCGCGACTCCTTGATGTAGTCGTGCAGCTCGGGCGTCCGGTCCTTGTCCTTGATCATGTCCCGCGCCGTCCCCGTGCACAGCATCACCTCGAGCGCGGCGGCGCGACCCTGGCCGTCGGCCCGCGGCAACAGCCGCTGCGACACCACGGCGTGCAGCGCCTCGGCGAGGCGCAGCCGCGCGATCTCCTGCTCTTCGGGCGGGAACATCGAGACGATGCGGCTGATGGTCGTGACGGCGTCGGGCGTGTGGAGCGTCGAGACGAGCAGGTGTCCGGTCTCGGCGGCCTTCATCGCGGTGTCGATCGTCTCGGCGTCGCGCATTTCCCCGATCAGGACGACGTCCGGGTCCTGGCGCAGCGCCGCGCGCAGGCCCATCCGGAAGTCGTCGGTATCGGTCCCGATCTCGCGCTGCGTCACCGAGCAATTGATGTCGCGGTGCAAAAACTCGATCGGATTTTCGAGTGTGAGGATGTGGCGCTGCTGGTTCTGATTGATGTGGTTGATGATCGCCGCCATCGTGGAGCTCTTGCCGGAGCCCGTGACGCCGGTGACGAGAATCATCCCCCGCTCCGCCGCCGCGACCTGGGTGAGGACCGCGGGAAGCTTGAGGGATTCGAAGGTGGGCACGTCGAACGGGATGACGCGCATCACGATCATGAACGACGAGCGTTGCCGCAGGATGTTGACCCGGAACCGCCCGATCCCCGGCATCCCCCAGGAGCAATCGTAGTCGCGGATCTTGTCGATCCGCGCGCGGTCCTCTTCGCTTGCGATGAGACGCAGCGCGATCGCCTTCGTCTGGTCGGGGGTGAGGCGCTGCTTGGTGAGCGGCACGAGCTTGCCGTTGATGCGCGCCCGGAAGACGTCCCCCGCCTTGATGTGCAGGTCGGAGGCCCCGCGATCGACAGCGGCCTTGATGATCTTTTCCATGCTGTCAGTACCCGGCTTCCAGGTCCACGACGTTCACGAGGGGCGCCCCTGCAAGATAGCGCCGGATGTTGTCGACGATGAGGGCTGTCTCACGCTCCCAGAACCGATTTGTGACGGCGCTCACGTGCGGGCTCACGAGAACGCGTGGATGGCCCCAGAACGGGTGGCCCTCGGGGAGCGGCTCGACGGAAAAGACGTCGAGGGCGGCACCGGCCAGTCGTCCCCGATTGATTAGCTCGAGCAGCGCCGCTTCGTCGAGCAAAGAGCCGCGCGACACGTTCACGACGATCGCGTCCTTGGGGAGCAGCTCGAGGACTTTGCGGCTCACGGTGCCCGCCGTCGCCGCCGTATGGGGCGCCGCGATCACCAAACAGTCACTCTCGGCGGCGAGACGGGGCAGCTCGTCGAGCCCGCCCACCCACCGCAGACCCTGTCCCCGTTCCGGGCGGCGCCGCACGGCCGCCACCGACATTCCGAGCGCCACCGCGCGCCGAGCGACCGCGCTGCCGATCCCCCCCAACCCCAGGAGGCCGACGCGCAGGTCTCGCAGCTCCCGCACGGGCAGCGTGAGATCGGTGAACGCGTCCTTGGCCCACCGGCCCAGCGCTTGCGCCTCGACCATGCGGTCGAGTCCGCGCGCGAAGTACGCGATCGCGGCGATCACCCAGTCGGCCATCGGCTCGGCGTGGACACCGGCGGAGTTCGTCAGGACGATTTGCGTGCCGCGCAGCTGCGGGAGACTCGAGCCTACGCCGGCGGTCCCCGTGTGGACCCAGCGCAGGGTGGGACGGCCGGCATCCACGACGCCGGACGGCACGCCGTAGCCGAGGTAGATCTCGGCGCCGCGCGTCGCGGCGATCGATTCGGGGGATCCGGAGCCGCCGTCACCATCGGACGCCGCGGGGGCCTGCACCTCCACGACCTCCCACCCGGGCCCGAGAGCCGCGCGAATTGCAGCCACGCTCGGCTCCGTGATTCTCCAGACGGCGCGCGGTGAGGCGAGATCGACCGCGAGACGACGCGTGGGCGTGGCCTTACTCTCCGGTCGAAACGGTCCGGACGGCGGGATGGTGCAACAGGGCGATCATCACTTGGTCGTGCAGTCGCTTGGGCCCGCTCAGATCGAAATCGATCACGAGGTCCACATTCTCGCGCCGGCTTTCGTGGCGGACGATCGTCAGGCCGGTACGGCGGATGACCGTTTCCAGCTCTTCGAGCGGCTCCTTGTCGGGGCGCGCGTGCACCGTGAGATGGCTCTTGGTCGAATGACGCTCGACCACGATCTCGATCCTGCCCAGACCCTGGAGTACGACCAACACGACGAGCGTGGCGAGCAGCGCTTCGGCGTAGTGGCCGGCCCCGAGCGCCACACCGATGGCCGCAACGACCCAGATCGTGGCCGCGCTGGTGAGCCCGACGACCGCGCCCCGCGCATGCAGGATCGTGCCGGCGCCGATGAACCCGACTCCGGTAACGATTTGACCCGCGACGCGCGACGCATCGCTGCCCGCCGGCACCATCGCCAGCGACAGTTGCGTATACAGCGCTGAGCCGATGCAGATGAGAATGTTGGTGCGCAGGCCCGCGGGCTTGCCACCCAGCTCGCGCTCCAGGCCAATGGCGCCGCCGAGCAGCGTGGCGAGGCCCAGCTGCAGCAGCAGCTCGAGCTTGAAGATGTCGACAATGCTCTCGATCATCACGATCCTTTCAGAAACCCCATTCGATCGCGGACTTCGCTGATAGTCACTGTAGCGAGCGCACGAGCTTTCGCCGCGCCGGCGCGTAACCGGTCGATCAGTCCCTGCGGCTCGCGCTTGAGCGCGTCAGCCCGCTCGCGGATGGGAGTGAGCGCCGCTATGATATTATCCGCCAGCACGCGTTTGCAGTCGAGGCAGCCCCACCCCGCCGTGCGGCATTTCTGCGCGACGTCCGCCTGCGTCGCCGGGGGCGAGAAGCCCTGGTGGATCGTGAAGATGTTGCAGAGGTCGGGATTGCCGGGATCCTTGCGCGTCTTGCGAGCCGGATCGGTGGCGGCGGGCCGCAGCTTGTTCCAGATGGTTTCGGGTGAGTCGAACAACCCGATCGTATTGCCCAGACTCTTCGACATCTTGGTCTGGCCGTCGAGTCCGAGCACGCGTTTGCTCTTGGTGAGCAACGGCTGCGGTTCGGGAAAGTAACCCTCGCCGAAGCGCGCGTTCCAGCGGCGGGAGATCTCGCGCTTCAGCTCGAGATGCTGGACCTGGTCCTCGCCTACCGGGACGAGCCGGCCCTTGTACAGCAGCACGTCGGCAGCCTGGAGGATCGGATAGTTGAGCAGACCAGCCGCGATGCTTTCCTGGCGCTGGGACTTCTCCTTGAACTGCGTCTGACGCTCGAGCTCGCCGAGCGGCGTGACGACCATGAGCAGCCAGTTCAGTTCGGAGTGCTCGGGCACGTGTGATTGCACGAACACGATGCACTTTTCAGGATCGAGGCCGGACGCGAAGAGCCCCACCGCCATGTCCAGGGTGCGCTGCGGCAGGGTCGCGACGTCGTAGGGCTGCGTGATGGCATGCAGATCCACGATACAGAAGAGGCATTCGTGCTGGTGCTGCAGCTGCACCCAGTTCTGAACGGCGCCCAGGTAGTTGCCGATATGCAGCTCACCGGAGGGCTGGATGCCGCTGAACACGCGCGTCATAGGGGTCACAAGGTGCGAGATTACAACGACTTAGTCAAGGTCGCCGAACGCGCGGCGGCGCGCGCGGCGGCGTACATTCGCTCCGCGCGGCCGCCGCGCGCCGAGGACTGGACGGAGAAGGGCCGCCACGACTTCGTGACGGAGGTGGATCGCGCGTGCGAGGCCATGATCGCCGAGGCCCTGACGCGTGAGGTGCCGGGCTCGCGCGTCGTGGGCGAGGAGCATACCCCGACGCTGGACGTGAGCGGCGACGTCGTGTGGATCGTGGACCCGCTCGACGGCACGACGAATTTCCTGCACGGGTATCCGCAGTACGCTGTCTCAATCGGGGGCGTGGTGAGTGGGGCGT
The DNA here is from genome assembly GCA_035318905.1 of Gemmatimonadales bacterium. Classification (GTDB taxonomy): domain Bacteria; phylum Gemmatimonadota; class Gemmatimonadetes; order Gemmatimonadales; family GWC2-71-9; genus 20CM-2-65-7. Next base: position 7,321 of record DATHDT010000064.1, read on the forward strand.
TGGGCGTGGGTGTGGTGCACGATGTCGTGCGTGATCAGGTGTACCGCGCCTGGCGCGGCGGGGGCGCGTGGCTTGGTAACCAGCGGCTCGCGGTGTCGACGCTGACCGAGCCGGGACGCGCGCTGGTCGGCACGGGTTTTCCGTTCAAGCACGAAGGACTGTTCGACGCCTACGTGCGGCAATTCGCGGCGGTGATGGAGCGCACCAGCGGGATTCGGCGCGCGGGCGCGGCGGCGCTCGACCTCGCCGACCTGGCGGCCGGGCGGTTCGACGCCTTTTGGGAGTTGTCGCTCGCGCCATGGGACGTTGCGGCCGGCGTGGTGCTCGTGCGCGAAGCGGGAGGCCGCGTCACTCGATCGGACGGCTCCGAGGACGTCGTTGGCCACGGATCGATCGTGGCCGGGAATCCGGCCCTGCACCGCTGGTTGATCGACCTCTTGAGGAAGACCTGATGCCATCACCGCTCGTCGAATGCGTGCCGAACTTCTCGGAGGGCAGGAACGCTGACACGATCGACGCGCTGCGAGCGGCGATCGCGGCCGTACCGGGGGTGGACCTCCTCGACGCTCAGGCTGACGCGTCGCACAACCGCTCGGTGTTCACGCTCGTGGCGCCGCCGGCCGCGGCCCTGGAAGCCGCGTTCCGCGCGATGCAGGTCGCTACCGCACGGATCGATCTCACGAAGCACCAGGGGGAACACCCGCGGATGGGGGCCACGGACGTTGTGCCGTTCGTGCCCGTGCGCGACGTCACGATGGAGGAGTGCGCCGCGCTCGCCCGCCGACTCGCCGAGCGCGTCGGCAAGGAGCTCGCGATTCCGGTGTTCCTGTACGCGAAGGCCGCGGCTCGTCCGGAGCGGGAGCGGCTCCCGGACATTCGCAAAGGGGAGTTCGAAGCCATGCAGGGGCGCGATCTCGATCCCGACTTCGGTCCCACGCGGGTGCATCCGACCGCCGGCGCCGTGGCGATCGGCGCGCGGCCGTTCCTCGTGGCGTACAACGTGTATCTGAACACGCAGGAGATCGCGGTCGCGAAGGAGATCGCGAAGGAGATCCGCACCTCCAGCGGCGGGTTGCCGGGCGTGCAGGCGAGTGGCTTCATCGTCGACGGTCTCGCGCAGGTGTCGATGAACTTGTTGGACATCGACATCACCTCGCCCGCCGTGGTCTACAACGCCATCAAGATCCGGGCGGAGAAACGTGGCGTGGCGGTGCAAATGAGCGAGATCGTGGGCCTCATTCCGGAGCGCGCAT
>DATHDT010000065.1:0-5742 GCA_035318905.1 Gemmatimonadales bacterium
CGCGACGTGGCGGTCTTCTACCGCACCAACGCCCAGTCCCGCGTGCTGGAAGACGCGCTGCGCCGCGCCAGCATCCCCTACCTGATCGTGGGCGGGGTGCGCTTCTACGAGCGCCGCGAGGTGAAGGATCTGCTCGCCTACCTGCGCCTGATCGCGAATCCCGCCGACGACGAGGCGTTCATGCGGGTCGTGAACGTGCCGCGCCGCGGCATCGGCGACGCCTCGCTTGGTCTGCTGGTCCAGGCAGCGACCGCGTGGCGGAAGCCGTTGCTCCAGGTCGCCGAGGGGGCGGCACGGGTGGCGGAGCTGCGGCCTAACGTGCGCGATGCCTTCACGGGGGTGGCGGCGCTGGTGGCCCGCCTGCGACACGCCGCCGGCCACGCGGATCCCGCCACCGTGCTCGACGCGGTCCTCACGGCCACCGGCTACGAGCAGTATCTGGCCGAAGAGGGCGCCGAGGGGATCGAGCGCATCGAGAACGTGCGGGAGCTGATCGCCGGGGCGGCCGCCTGGGCCGAAGTGCAGAGCGGGGAGACAGAGGAAGGTGAGGGCGGGTCTCCCCTGGAGCGCTACCTCACGCAGGCGGCCCTGATCACGCCGGTCGACGAGGCGAAGGACGTCGCGGGCGTCACGCTCACGACGACCCACATGGCGAAGGGGCTCGAGTGGCCGGTGGTGGCGCTGGCGGGACTCGAGGACGGACTCTTCCCGCTCGGCCGGACGGTGACCGAAGCGGGGGGCGTCGAAGAAGAGCGGCGATTGTGTTACGTGGGTCTCACGCGCGCGCGCGAAAAGTTGTATCTCTCATGGGCGCGCACGCGGTATCGCAACGGCCGGCTCGACCTCGCGGAGCCTTCGCGGTTTCTCGAGGCGGTGCCTCCCGAGGTTCTCGTGGAGCGGAGCACTACCCCGTCATGGGATCGGGGGAACCGGCTGCCCCGCGGACCGCGCGCGCATCGTGCGGCGCTGAGCGCCATTCCAGAGTCCTGGATGCCCGCGGAAGAGTCGCAGGACGCCCCGCGCTATGTGCAGGGGGAACGGGTTCGCCACCGCAAATTCGGCGGAGGCATCGTGCGCGCGGTCGCGGGGCAGGGCAAGGGCCTGAAGGTCACCGTCGAGTTCGACGATCAAGAGATCGGTATCAAGCAACTGCTCGTGGCCTACGCGGGCCTCGAGCGCGACTGGGAGGGGAACGAGAGTCCATGAGCGTCACGCGGGACGACGTGTTGCGCATCGCGCAGTTGGCGGAGCTCGAAGTCGACGAGGAATCGCTGCCGACGCTGGTCGAGCAGATGTCGCGCATCCTCGATTACGTGGCGCAGCTCAGCGCGGCGACCGGGAACAACGGCCAGAGGCCCTTCGTGCCGGGCCCCGACGCGATTCGCTTCCGTCCCGATGAAGAGAACCCATGGCCCCTCGCCGTTGGGCCCGACAAGCTCGCCCCGGCCTTCAAGGGTGGATTCTTCGTCGTGCCGAAGCTGGATCAATTCGAATGACGGGTGAGGGCAAGTCGGCGGCCGATCGCCTGGTGAAGGTCAAGCGGCTCAACGCGCTCCTGACGCCGGTCAAGGAGCTGCGCAAGTCGCTCAATGAGCAGGCCAGCGCGGCGCGCCCCACCGGCGTGCTGTACGGGATGCCCGTCGCAGTGAAGGACAATATCTGCACGCTCGAGTTCACGACGACGTGCGGCTCGAAGATCCTCGAAGGCTACCGGTCGCCCTACGAAGCCACGGCCATCACGAAGCTCAAAGCCGCCGGCGCCTTGATCGCGGGCAAGACGAACTGCGACGAATTCGCCATGGGGTCGTCCACCGAGCACTCGGCCTACGGGCGCTCCATCCACCCACTCGATAAGACTCGTGTCCCCGGGGGCTCCTCGGGCGGGTCGGCGGCGCTGGTCGCGGCGGGGGCCGTCCCCGCCGCGCTGGGCTCCGAGACCGGCGGCTCGGTGCGCCAGCCGGCGTCGTTCTGCGGCGTCGTGGGGATCAAGCCCACGTACGGACGCGTCAGCCGCTACGGGCTCGTGGCGTTCGGGTCGTCGCTCGATCAGATCGGCGCGCTGGGGCGCAGCGTCCACGACGCGGCCCGGGTGCTGTCGGTCATCTCCGGCCGAGACCCGAAGGACGCGACCTGCGAGGACCGCGATCCGCTGCGTCTCCCGACCGTGCCCGAGTCGCTCCAGAGCTTCGTGATCGGCCTGCCGCGCGAGTACTTCCCGTCCGACCTCGATCCCGCGGTGCGGCGCGCCTGCGACCGCGCCATCCGCCTGATGAAGGAGCAGGGCGCTGCCGTGCGTGAGGTGTCGCTGCCGCACACCCAATACGCCGTGCCGACCTACTACGTCATCGCGCCCGCCGAGGCGTCGTCGAACCTCGCGCGTTTCGACGGAGTGCGGTACGGGCCGCGCGCCGAGGACGTGGGCGACGTCCGCGCGCTCTATCGGAAGACGCGTGGTGAAGGCTTCGGCCCCGAGGTGCGGCGCCGGATTCTGGTGGGTACGTACGTGCTCTCTTCGGGCTACTACGACGCCTACTACCGGCGCGCCCAGCAGATGCGGGCGTTGATTGCGCAGGATTTCCGGAACGCGTTCGACCGGGGCGTGGATCTGCTCTTTACACCCACCACGCCTACGCCCGCGTTTAAAGCCGGTGAGAAGCTCAACGATCCGGTGGCGATGTACCTGTCCGACGTCTTCACCGTGACCGCGAACCTCGCCGGGCTCCCGGCGATCTCGGTCCCGATTGGACGCGTGAAGGGCTTGCCGGTGGGCGGTCAGTTCATCGGGCAGGCGTTTCTCGAGGATGAGATGCTCGAGGCGGCGTACGCGCTCGAGCGCGTCGTGCCGGCGACGGAGGAAGCCTGATGGGCGGTGCCGCCGGGAGTTGGGAAACCGTCATCGGGCTCGAGACGCACGTGCAGCTGCGCACGGTCTCGAAGATGTTCTGTGGCTGCTCGGCGGCCTTCGGCGCCGCCCCGAACACTCACGTCTGCCCCGTCTGTCTCGGTCTCCCTGGCGCGCTCCCGTCGCCCAACGGCGAGGCCTTGAAGCACGCCGTGCGGGGGGCGCTGGCCCTCGGCTGCACCGTGCACGCCAAGAGCTTCTTTGCGCGCAAGAACTACTTCTATCCTGACCTGCCCAAGGGCTACCAGATCTCGCAGTTCGAGGAGCCGCTCGCAACCAAAGGCTCGCTCTCCTTCTTGTCTCCCGACCGCGGCCTCCAGACCGCCACCATCGTGCGCCTGCACGTGGAGGAGGACGCCGGCAAGTCGGTGCACGACCGCTTCCCCAAGGCCACGGCGGTCGATCTGAACCGCGCCGGCGTGCCGCTCGTCGAGATCGTCACAGGCCCCGACTTCCGCTCTCCGCCCGAGGCGCGCGCGTACCTCCAGACGCTCAAACAGCTGCTCGAGTACATCGGCGTCTCGGACTGCGATATGGAGAAGGGGAGCCTGCGGGTCGACGCCAACGTTTCCGTACGCCGTGCCGGCGACAGCACACTGGGCGTCAAGACTGAAGTGAAGAACATCAACTCGTTCGCGTACGTCGAGAAGGCGCTCGCGGTCGAGCGCGACCGCCAGATCGCCGTGCTCGAGGGCGGCGGCACGGTCACGCAGCAGACGATGTTGTACGACCACAAGGACAACGCGGTCCGGCCGCAGCGCTCTAAAGAGGAAAGCCACGACTATCGGTATTTCCCCGAGCCCGACCTGCCGCCCCTGGTCCTCACGCCCGAGTTCGTGGCGGAGCAGCAGAGCCTCTTGCCGGAGCTGCCGGCGGCGAAGCGCGAGCGCTTCGTCGCGCAGTATGGCTTGCCGCAGCAGGACGCCGCGGTGCTCACGGCGGGGCGCGGGGTGGCCGACTATTACGAAGGGGTGGTGCACGCCGGCGCCGAGGCGAAGGCGGCGGCGAATTGGGTGATGGGCGAGGTGCTGGCCGACGCGAAAGACCACGCCGACGCGCTCCGCGTCCCGGCGGGCTCACTGGCGCAGCTGATCGGGCTCGTAAAGGGCGGGACGCTGTCGCATCAGGCCGGAAAGCGCGTCTTCGGCGAGTTGGCGAATCGCGGCGGCGATCCGCGCACCATCGCCGAAGCCCTCGGTGTTATTCAGGTCGCGGACTCGACCGTTGTGGCCGCGTGGGTGACCGAGGTGCTCGGCGCGCACCCGACCGAGGTCGGTCGGTTCAAGAGCGGCGAGACGAAGCTGATGGCGTTCTTCGTGGGGCAGGTGATGAAGGCGTCGAAAGGGAAAGCAGATCCCAAACTAGCTCAACGGGTCCTGGAGGAGCGGCTGACCTCCTAGCGGTCCCTCCAAGGTCGCTGCGCTTTCGACTCGTACCAATAATCGAGCGACGGCTGCGGCAGTCCGAAGTGCTGCTCCGCGGTCTCCTCGATTCGTTCAGGCTCGCTGCGTGCCCCTTCGGCGAGCGCTTGACGCCGCATTCGCTTGGCGAGCCGCAACGCTTGTTCGCCGGCCGGATCGAGGCGGCGGACCGCCGAGTCCTTCTCTCCCAGCATCTCCATTACGTACTCGAATGCCACCGCCATGTGGCGCTCGACGTCCGAGTCGGGCAAGTCCCACCGGCTATTCTCGGAGATCATCTGGAAGGCCCACTGCCAGCTCTGACTCTCCGTGAGGTGCACCATCCCGCGGAACAGCCGGCGGCTCGTCCGCACGCTGAAGAGTGTCGGTGACAGGATGCCGTCCAGATGGGTGTCGCTCTCCGTGTGGTCCTTGAGGATCACGTCGCGTGCTTCGCGCGCATAGGCATCGCCCAGGTGGGTCTCGAAGCGACTCTCCCAATACGAGTGGCCGAGGGCCGCCGTGGTCGACGTGAGGACGAGCTGGCGGGGCACGAAGAAGTTGTGCGCCACCGCGTCCGCGGCGAGGTGGGAGAGATAGCCGAGACCGAACGAGCGAAGCGGATCGGTCGGCGCGAGGTCGAAGATCTCCTGGCCGACGTGCCAGGCGTGGCAATGCCGACCCACGGGCGCGTACTTCTTCGCGATCGAGGTGTCGGCCGCGATGCTGCCGTACAGGAAGTCGTAGGGGAACGCGCGCAGCAGGTCGGCGACGGCGGCGGGCAACTGGTGCAGGTTGGTGAGCACCGACTCGCCGAGGAAGATATGCGTCCCCGGGGTCCAGGCGTGCGCCACGCTCGGAAGGAGCACCAGGCCGAGGACGGCGAGGACCGCCGCGGTTACGGCGACTCTCACTTCCGCTTCTTCTTTTTCTTGCCACGGAAGACCCGGCGCCCCCACTGCCACAGGGACACCCCCCGCCGCACGTTGCGCAACGTTGCAGCGGCGTCCACCACGGTGTCTTCCATCTCCTCTTGCACGACTTCGACGAGAGCGTTCAGGTCTGACAGCCGCTGCTCGGCGGCATCAGCGGTCCTTACAATCCGCTCCCGGATGTCGCGGGACGTGCCGATCAGCGCGTCCGCCTCTCCCTTGATCGCGCCGATCAACTGGCGTACGTCGTGGATCGCGGGTCCGGCCATTTGCTCCAGCGCCCGGACAACCGCGTGCATGCGCAACATGGAAATGACCGACGACACTGCCAGGACCACGGCCGCCAGGGCGATCGTTGCCAGACTGAGCGCCGAAACAACGCCGACCCACGTTGGGAGCATCACGAAACCTCGACGGGTGCACGGCCTAACGCCAGAGCCATCGACGGCGCGGCGACTGCCTCTGCCACCGCCACGCCCAGCAACACCGTCGTCAGGAGTGACCCGCC
>DATHDT010000066.1:0-3774 GCA_035318905.1 Gemmatimonadales bacterium
CCGATCGCTTCGTGTTCGGGACGGGGCAGCCGCTCCGGATTCCGGAGAACAGCGTCGCCAAACTCGATCTCCTGGATCTTCCCGCGGATCGCCGCCAGGCGATCGAGTCCGGCAACGTGCACACCGGGCTGCTCGCATAACACTCGCCGCGCGCCTCGAGTGGGGCCTGATCCCCGCCGTGCCGGTGCCGTTCCGGGGCGCGACGATTCACGAACGCGCGCAGCGCGAATACGCCGCGTGGATGAAGCGCCAAGCCATCGGCGGCGTGGCCGTCTGGGCACACACCGGGCGGGGCCCGCACCTGACGCCCGATCAACGGCGCCTCGTGCTCGACTCGTGGCGCGCGGCGCTCCCCGATAAGGTCATTGTCGCCGGCGCGAGCTCGATCGAGATGGCCCGCGAAGCCAAGCGCGGCGGCGCCGACGCCCTGCTGGCGTTCCCCAGGCGCGACAATCCCGCCCGTTACCACGCGGAGATCGCCAGCGAACTGCCGGTGATCGCCTTCTACTTATACGAGGCGGCCGGGGGTGTGTCCTATGACGATGCCACGCTACATGCGATTCTCGCCTTACCCGGCGTGATCGGCATCAAGGTCGCCACCCTCGATTCGGTGATGACGTTTCAACGCATCGCGGCGGTCATGCGGGAGCACCCTGGCAAGCTCCTCATCACCGGTGAAGACCGCTTCCTCGGCTACTCCCTCGAAATGGGCGCACGCACGGCGTTGATCGGCATGGGGGCCGCGCTGACGGACGTTCAGGCGGCCCTGATTCACGCCTTCCACGCCGGTGACAACGCAGTTTTTTTACGCCTCTCTTCGCAGTTAGACGCCTTTGCTCAGACGACTTTTGTTGCGCCCATGGATGGTTATATCCGTCGGATGTTGTGGGCGCTCGCCGCGGACGGCGTCATCCCCGACGATGCGTGCGACGATCCGTGGGGACCGGCGCTGCCGGCAGCGGAGCGGGACCACGTGCGCCGGGCGGTGCGGGATGCGCGCGCAGCTCGCGACTGACTTCGAGCGGTTCAAGCAGCGCGCGTTGCCGCGCGACTTTCCGTCCCACGTGCGCGAGGCGTATGGTATCGATCTTACCGCGCGCTACCTCGGCACCACAATTCCGCATCCGATCGGGAAGGGCTCCGGCCAGTTGTCGCTGAATCAGGGGCAGCTCGAGGTGGACGCCGAGGCGGGGTTGGCCTTTGCGGTGCTGAAGACCGTGATCGCCCAGGACGCGGCCGGGGCGCAGTCGATGGCCGCTTGGGCGATCCACGAAGCCAAGATGAAAGTGGAGCGACGTGGGGGTGGGTGGACCGTCACCTGGAAGGGCCGGGGCTGGGACCGTTCGTTCGAAGAGTATCTCGCGCTGGCGCGGGTCGGCGGTGATCTCACGCGCGACGGGCACCTCCTGGTAGTCCCATCGGTCAAGTATCACCTGCCACGCTTGGGCGAACCGTTCAAGGACAGCGAGTACGCGTTCACGACGCGGGCGCTCGCCGCCGCGTGGGGCGAGCCGCTCCTGCTGCTCGAGAAAGACTTCTCGCCCACACTCGCCGGCGACGCGCTCGCCGGCGAGCAGGAGCAGATCCTGCGCTGGCTGCGCGAGGTGCCGACGCACATTCGCGGCCAGGCGGCAGTGCGACTGGCGATGAAGATCATGAACGCTCGGTTTGACGATGACTTCCAGCTCGAGATGGTACGGGCCGCAAGCGGCGCCGACGGGCTGGTGGTGTTCAACCGCCTCTTCGATCCGAAGCAAGGTGTCGCGTACGGCGGCCCCGAGCTGACTGAGCGAAACCTCCGAGTCTTGGCTCGGCTGACCCCGGGCGGCAGCCCGGGGATCCCCGAACTTTCCGGCACGGGTGGTATCACCTCCGGTCGTGATATCCTCGAGTACGCCCGCCGCGGCTGCGAGAGCGTCCAGCTGCACACGTACTTTCAACTGCCGCTCGACGAGTATGCCGCAACGGAGGGCTCGCGCACGCAACGCGCGTTGCATCAACTCGTCTTTGATCCCACCGACGGTTTGATCGCCGGGATGCTCGAACTGGAAACACAGGGCGTCCTGGAACGTCGCGGGGGAGAACTGCACTTTCTCGATCTGGCCGCCAATGCGCATCACGCGCGCTGACCTCTACGAGCTGTCGCTGCCCCTGCTGGAGCCGTTCGTCATCTCGGGCGGCGCCATCACGGAGCGTCGCTCCTTGATCGTTGTGCTGCACGACGACGCGGGGCACACGGGGTACGGTGAGTCGCCGCCGTTTGACCTGCCGTTCTACTCCGAGGAGACGCTGACGAGCGCGCGCGACCTGATCGAGCGCGCGTTGCTGCCGCGAGTCGTGGGCCGCGACCATGAGTCACCGGAGGCGCTGGACGCGTTGCTCCGCGAGGGCATCCGCGGCAACTGGTTCGCCCGCGCCGGCGTCGAGACGGCGGCCTGGGATCTCGAGGCGCACGCGCGCGCCACGGGGCTCGCGGCGCTCCTCGGCGAGCGGCTCGGCGTGACGCCGGCGGGCGCCGTCGCGTGCGGCGTCGCACTCGGCATCCCCCCCGAGCCCCGCGCCGAAGAGTTGACTCGATCGGTCTACGATGCCGTGCGACACGGCTACAGCCGCGTGAAGATCAAGATTGCGCCCGGTTGGGATGTCGCGGCCGTCGCCGCGGCCCGGGCCGGGTTGGCCGGAACCGACGTGCCGTTGACGGTGGACGCCAACGGCGCATACGAGTGGCCGCGTGACGAGGCGGTACTGCGCGCGCTCGACGAGACGGGCCTCCTCTACATCGAGCAGCCGCTCGCGCCGGACGAGGTGGTCGGCCACGCCGAGCTGGGGCGCGTACTCCGAACCCCCGTGTGCCTCGATGAAACGCTCCGCGATGCCAGGGCCGCGCGGCAGATCGTCGCGCTCCAGGGACCCAAGATCTGGAACATCAAGGTGCATCGCGTCGGAGGGCTGAGCGAAGTGTGCCGCATCTACCGGATCGCCGAGGCGTACGGCGCCAAGCTGTGGGCCGGCACGATGCCTGAATCGGGGATCGGCTCGCAGGCCGCATTGGCGGCCGCGTCGCTGCCGCGATTCGTCTACCCGTCGGACCTCGAGCCGTCGGCACGGTGGTACGGACGTAACACTGACGTGATCAAGCTTGCGATGGGGAAGGAGGGCCGGATGGCGGTGCCCCAGCAGTCGTGCGGGCGCCTGCTCGATCCGGCGCGATTCCGCGCCGCCGCGCGTCTCCTGTATTCCGAGTGATCAACTCGGGAATCGCTCTTGACCCTGCCTGTAGCTTTGGGCGCACGATGACCAAACAGCCCGCAGGTTATTGGGCGACGCATCTTTACTTGAGTCCGCGCCAACGTCCCAAGTCCGATCAACCGGTCCGGGATCTTCCGCCGCGCGCGGGCCAACGCTTCAAAAAAGCGCGCGAGGAATTGCGCGCGCTGCGCCACGTGACTGAGCAGGTCGTGTACCTCGGCACGACGTGGAAATGGGTGTGGATGTACGAAGTGGGTGGACGCAAGCTCGCCTACCTGCACCCGATGGAGTCCGGCGTCAGCGGCACATTCGTCCTGACCGACGCCGAGGAGCATGAGATTGGCGCGACCAACGGTTTGCCGCGCATCGTCAAACAGGCGGTGCGCGACGGGATGGTCTCGGGGGGCGTGCGGCACTGTTGGATGGAGTTTCCGGACCTCGAAGCCGTGACCGCGTTCGTCGACGTGATTCGGTTGAAATACCAGTTACTGGCGCGTCCCGAGTGACGCCTTGTGCGCGGTTCCC
>DATHDT010000067.1:0-3812 GCA_035318905.1 Gemmatimonadales bacterium
CGACTCCCAGCTCCTGTCTCCCCGTAGTACGCCGCCGCCACCGCCTCCACGACGCGCTCGGCCTTCACGCGTCCGGCGACGAAGGCCTCCAACGCCTCCTTAACGGAAGAACTTGAGGACATCGTTCGAGATCGCGAGCACCATGATCGCGAGCACCACGAGCATGCCGATTTGCGTCAGGCGCAGCCGCAGCTGGAGGGAGAGCGGCTTGCGCCGGATCGCCTCCGCAATGAGAAACATGAAGTGACCGCCATCGAGGACGGGGATAGGCAAGAGATTCAGCACAGCGAGGCTGACGGAGAAGAACGCCATCCAAGTCAGGTAGTAGGCCACGCCGAGGCGCACCATTTGACCCGACATCTGCGCGATGGCGAGCGGGCCGCCCACCTCGCTCGTGGACGCTTGTCCGCGGACGAGGCGCTTCACCATCGTCGCGACGGCGCCCACCTGAGCCACCGTTTCGCCTGCCGCGTCGGCGATCGCCGTGCCCACGCCGACCGGCACGCGGAGCACGATCCCCCGCGGGTCCGCTGCCGCCCCGATGACTCCGCGCGTGCCTTGCGCCTCGGGCGTCACGGTAACGCGCAGGATGCTGTCCCCGCGCTGGACGTCCAGCGTGAGGGCCTTCCCCGGGCTGCTGCGAACCCGCCGGACCATGTCCTCCCAGGAGCGGACGGAGTCGCCATCGACGCGTACGATCAGATCGCCCAGCCGAAGTTTGGCTCGCGCGGCCGGCTGTCCGGGGTTGACGAGCCCGATGCGCGCCACCGTCTGGGGATGCAGCGTAAGCAAGGCGCTGCGCCGCACCGAGTCCGGCGCACCCGCCATGTGAAGCTCGATGGGCGCCGGGCGCCCCGCGACCTCGATGCGCAAGTCGCCACGATGCCCGAGGAAGTGGTCCTGTACATCGTCCCACGTCCGCACGGTGTCGCCGTTGATTCGCGTGATCAGACCTCCGCGCCCCAACGCCGCGAGTGGGGCCGCGGCAGGCGGGAGCCGGTCCACGTCCACGGAGTCGACCGGCGTGATCGCTGTCCGCGGCTCCCCAACCGTCGCGAAGAGACTCGCGTAGACCGCGAACGCGAACAAGAAGTTCATCGTGACACCCGCCAGAATCACCGCAATCCGCGCCAAGAGCGGCTGTTGGTCGAATGCCCGCGCCGGGTCGAGGGGCACGGCGCTCTTCCCGCCCTCCAGCTCGCCGGCCATTCCCTCATCCTCGAGGCCCGCCATCTTCACGTAGCCGCCGAGGGGGATCCAGGAAATCCAGTATTCGGTCTCTCCGCGCGTGAATGACACGAGCGGCCGGCCGAAGCCCAGCGAGAACCGCAGCACCTGGATGCCGACGGCCTTCGCCACGAGGAAGTGCCCCAGCTCGTGGACGAAGATGAGCACGCCGATGACAACCAGGAACGCGATGAGGGTCAGCACACAGCCTCCCGCGCCAGGCGCCGAGCCTCGGCGTCCGCGGCGAGCACGGCGTCGAGCGACGCTGCGTCGCCCGCCTCATGCTGCTCGAGCACCTGCTCGATGACCTCCGCAATGCGGCCGAACGTGATGCGCTCCGCGAGGAACTGCTCGACGGCGACTTCATTCGCGGCGTTGAACGCCGCCGGGACCGTGCCCCCGGCGCGCGCAGCGTCGCGACCGATGCCGTAGGCCGGGAACAGCTCCGGCCGCACCGGCTCGAACGTCAAATCTCCCGCGGCCACAGGATCGAAGCGGCGTGTCCCGCTGTCGGGCACGCGGTCCGGATGCGTCAGCGCGTACAGAATCGGCAGCTCCATCGTCGGGAATCCTACCTGGGCGAGCACCGATCCGTCTACGAACTCGGTGAATGCGTGAATCACCGACTGCGGGTGGATGACGACGTCAACGTTCTTGTAGTCCACGTCAAACAGATAATGCGCCTCGATGACCTCGAGCGCCTTGTTCACGAGCGTCGCCGAATCGACCGTGATCTTCTTGCCCATCTTCCAGGTCGGGTGACGCAGCGCCTCCGTGACGGTGGCCTGCGCCGCGCGCGCGGGCTCCCAGGTGCGGAACGGCCCCCCCGACGCCGTCAGGATGAGCCGGGCCAGTTCGGTGGGACGCCGCCCCGTCACACATTGCAGAACGGCGCTGTGCTCCGAGTCGACCGGCACGATCTCTCCGCCCCCCTCGCGGGCGGCGCGGGTGACGAGCTCACCGGCCATCACGAGGGTTTCCTTGTTCGCGAGCGCGACGCGCTTCCCCGCCTTGAGTGCCGCCAGCGTCGCCTCGAGACCCGCCGCCCCGACGATCCCGTTCACCACGATCTGCACGTCGGGATGCGTCGCGGCTTCGACGAGGCATTGCGCGCCGGCGCCGTTCACGAGCCCCACAAACGCCGGATTCCACTCCTTGGCCTGACGCGCGAGCAGATCCTCGTTCGAACGCCCCGTCAGCGCGACGACCTTGAACCGCTCGCGCTGGCGTCCCAGCACCTGCAGCGTCGAGCAACCGATCGAGCCCGTCGAACCGAGGATGGCGACGCCGACGGTCATATGACGCCGAAGAGGCGGTAGAGCCCCGCGACCGACGGGACGACGAAGTACAGGGAGTCGAGGCGGTCCAGCACGCCGCCGTGGCCGGGGATCAGGTTCGACGAGTCCTTCACTCCGGCCTCACGTTTGAACAACGACTCCGCAACATCGCCGACTTGCGCGACCACGCCAACCACGGCACCAACCATCACCAGCTGCCACACGGCGAAGCTCCAGCCGACGCGGTTCAAGACGAGCAAGCCCAGAGCCAATGCCGTGATGATCGACCCCACAAAGCCCCCGACGGCGCCTGACCGCGTCTTGTTCGGTGACAACACCGGCGCGAGTTTCGGGCCGCCGACCTTGATCCCGACTGCCATCGCCGCCGTGTCCCCGATCCACGTGATAATGAGTGGGAAAAGGGCAAGACAGAGATACGCGAAAGACTGGTTGGCAGCGTTGGCCCCGTGGCGGATGGGAATCAGGAAGGCGAGCAGCGCGGAGGCGTACAGGCACCCGAACAACGTGACCGACACGACCGCGAGGGGCTTCCCCGTCGGCCCGCGCCGGAACATCGCGACGACGAGCGCCGACATGAGCCATACCGCCCCGAAGTAGGCGGCGGCGGAGCCTTTGGCCCAGTAGGCCAAGAGCGGGATCGCCGCCGCGGCGAGGCACCCGGTGCGGTCGAGCGCATCGAATCCCTGGCGCCGCGCGAGGTCGTAGATCTCGCGCGCCCCTAGCACGCCGAGCGCTGCGAGCGCGATCGCGAAGGGCCACCCACCCAACCAGACGATCCCCACCGCCAAAGGAATGGCAACGCCTGCGACGGCGATGCGCTGCGCCAGGTTACTCGCCATCAGACTGTGACTTTGCCGAACCGGCGCTCGCGCCGCTGATAATCGAGGATGGCGTCGAAGAGCGTCTGGCGCGTGAAGTCGGGCCAGAGCACGGGCGTGATGTACAGCTCCGTGTAGGCCACCTGCCACAGCAGGAAGTTCGAGAGCCGCAGCTCCCCCGACGTGCGGATCAGCAAATCGGGATCGCCCCAGGGAGCCGTGTAGAGCTTCGCCCGAATCGCATCTTCATCGAGGTCCTCGAGCTGCTTCGTCCCCTTGAGGACCTCCTCGGCGAGGAGGCGCGCGGCGCGCGCGATTTCGGCACGGGACGAGTACGAGATGCAGAGATTGAGCGACAGCTTCGTGTTCGCCGCGGTTTCGCGCTCCACGCGCTCGACCGCTTCGCGCCCCGTCGGGATCAGGCGGCTCCGGTCCCCCAGCACGTGCACGGCGACCCCCTGCTGCGCCA
>DATHDT010000068.1:0-6463 GCA_035318905.1 Gemmatimonadales bacterium
CGGCGCGGCCGCCCGAGCCCGACTTCTGGATTGCGCCGCCGTTCCGGCTGCCGGCAGAGGCCGGCGGCAACCGGACCTACTGGGACCTGCGGGCCGACGCGCCCCCCGCGTTCACGCACACCTTCGGGATCAACGCGAACCCCGGACTGACGCCGCCCTCGCCCCTGGGGCCGCTAGTGCCGCCGGGCACATACACGCTGCGGCTCACGGTGGACGGCAAGAGCTACACTCAGCCCCTTACTGTGGTGAACGATCCGCGCTCACCGGCCACGGCTGCGGACGTGCGCGCGCAGTACCACCTCCAGACGAAGATCGCCGCCGGCATGCGCGAATCGTGGGACGGCTACCAGCAGGTCGCGGCGCTGCGCGCGCTCGTGGCAGTTGATACTGCGATGCTGGAGGGGGAAGCCTTCGACTCGACCCTCGCCGCGGTGGGCGGCAATCCCGAATCCAGGCGCGGGGGGGGCGGCGGCTTCGGAGGCGGGCCCGCTCCGGCGCCAACGTTCGTGAGCGTGAACGGCAGTCTCGCGAGCCAGATCAACGCGCTCGAGAACGGCGACATGGCGCCGACCGAGGCGATGCAGCGCGCCTACGTCGCGGGCTGCACCGAGCTGAAGACCGCCGTCGCGGCATGGCAGACCGCTGCCACCACGGGGCTCGCGGCGTTCAACGGCGTGCTGGCGCAGCGCAATCTCAGAACGATCACGGCACCGTCCGGCGGTTTGCCGGTACCCGCGTGCGCTCTTCCGGCGACCGCGGCTCCGCGCCCTCGGGGCAAGGGGCGACCGTAGCAAGGATCCCGCCCGGCACAATAGTCTTGGCCCCGAACTTCCCCCGCACCCGATCGACGGCGCGGGCCAACCCTTTGTCGCGTTCGGTCTCTGTAGTGGTCAGGAGTTGCAGCTGATCTCCGGTCTCTGTCTTCGTCAGACCCGACAGGCGCACCCCGACGAGCCGCGCCGGCACTCGTCGAGCTTTCCGCAGCGATGCGAGCAGCTCGTGCGCTACGCGCAGAATCACGCGATCGGAGACGACGGGGTCGGGCAGGGTGCGCTGCGCCGAGCGGGTCTGGAAGTCCCAGTCGCGCAGGCGGACCGCCACGGTTCGGGCCGTCAGCCCATCGCCGCGCATGTCGGACGCGGCGCGGGTGACGAGGCGCAACAGCTCACGTTCGATGTCGACGTCCTCGTGCAGGTCCTTGGAAAACGTCTCGTCGCGACTGATGCCGCGGTTCAAGGGGCGATGGAAGACATCGGCGTCGTCCACGCCGTGCACGCGGTTCCAGAGCCACTGCGCTTCGCGCACACTGAGCTTGCCGCGCTGACGCAGCGTCGCGACGTCGTACGGGAAGACGTCTTCGATCGTGATCAGGCTGTGGGCCGCGAGCCGCACCTGAAACTTTGGGCCTACGAGCGGAATCTCGGCGAGCGCACACGAACGCAGGAATGGTTCCTCGGCACCCGGGTCCACGATCAGCACACCGTCGGGTTTGGCGCGCGCGACCGCCATCTTCGCGATCAGCTTGTTCGTGCCGCCGCCGATCGACAGGGTAAGCCCCGTCGCGTCACGCACGCCGGCGCGGATCCGCTCCGCGGTCGCGGTGAGCGGCTCGTGATGGTAGACGCCCTCGGTGCCGGTGAGATCGAGGTACCACTCGTCGATGCTGGCGCCTTCGACGATCGGCGCGAAGCGATGCAGCAGCTGCCGGATCTCCGCGCTCTTCTCCCCGCACTCCTTCATGGGGACAGGGACGCACATCGCGTCGGGGCAGAGGCGCAGCGCGCGCGCGATCGGCATCGCCGACTTGACGCCGAACTTCCGCGTCTCGTACGACGCCGAGCAGACCACACCGCGGCTCTCGCGCGTGCCGCCGACGATCAAGAGCGGCGCTCGACCGGCGCCCTCCGGGTCGAGCGCGCGGGCGACGGCGACGTAGAACGCGTCGGCATCCGCCAGGAGAATCCGTCGCACGCCCCGAAGATATCCCGAAAGGAGAATGTCGGCAACTCTAGGGGGTGAGGGCGGCGAACTTCTCCCGCTCGGCCTTGTGCCCTCGCAGGTCGGCGGCGGTCTTGAGGACAATGAGGAGCACGAGCGCCGGCAGCGGCGAGCCGAGCGTCATCACGATCCACCCCCCGAACAACACCGTGAAGTGGAGCACCATCACGCGGGCATACGGCTGCCCCATCAACGTATTCAGCGTCGCGCGCTGGTACTCGCCGTTCTTGATGTAATTCCAGAAAAACGACAGTCCGTGACTCACCACGAGGCTGACAACGGCCCACCACAGCTTGTTGTCCCGGATGGCGGGGATGACGGTGTCGAGGAGATCGAACGGGTGCGTCGCCTTCGGGCCGAGCAACGCGACCAGGAGCACGCCGTGGATGAACGTGAACATCCCGAAGTGCACGATGAAGAAGGGGACGATGAACAGCTTGCCTGCCCAATAGGCCGGCTGGCTCGGCTGCGCCGCCAGCATTTTCGCCACGTTGAAGGCGCCTACCACGACGTTCTCGAGCCAGTAGAGAAGAACCAACGGGAAGACGGTCCACCCGAGGAAGAGCACGCCCGCGATCGGGATCGCGTTCGCGACCAACAGGACGATCAGGGATGGCGTCACGTGCGCCCCGCATCGTACGTCGCCCGCGCGGCGTCGATCTCCTTGATATGCGCGTTCGACCACTCCACCAGTCCGCAGACCATCCCACTCAACGTCGAGCCCAGCGTGGTGAGCAGATACTCCACGCGCGGGGGGACTTCGGCGTACACGGTGCGCGTTACTAGCCCGTCGCGCTGGAGACCGCGCAACGTCACGGTTAGCATGCGCTGGCTGATCCCCTCGATCCGCGCGCGCAGGGCCGTGAAGCGCAACGTCCCGTCCTTCCCCAAGACGTAGAGCACGTAGACCGACCACTTGTCACCGACTCGCGACAGGATCTCGCGGGCGACGCAGTTCGTGGCGTCTTTGGTCGTCTTTTCCATTGGTTACTCCAATGTTCGTGGGCGACTCCGGGAACCTACGCGTTCGCCCATTGGTTACGCTGATAGTTATCATCGGTAACTGTCAATCGCAATCTTGGTTTTGGAGGCATTCATGATCAGTATCGGACCACTCATCGTGCGCGTGGTCGTCGGCCTGCTGATGGCCGCCCACGGCACGCAGAAGCTGCTCGGCTGGTTCGGCGGCTACGGCCTTCAGAAGACGGGCGACTTCTTCGCGCAGCTCGGGTTTCGCCCCGGCCGCGCATTTGCCACCGCCGCTTCTCTCGCTGAAGTGACCAGTGGACTGCTGCTCACGCTCGGCCTCTTCGGCCCGATCGGGCCCGCCCTGATGATCTCCGTGATGATCGTGGCGGCCGTCACGGTTCACTGGGGCCACGGCTTGTTCGCGACGACCAACGGCGTTGAGGTCCCGCTGCTGTATGCCGTCGCCGCGATTGGTGTCGCGCTGACGGGCTTCGGTCCCTACTCGCTCGACGCCGTGCTCGGGCTCGAAGGCGTCTGGACGACGGCGACGACGTGGATCGTGCTCGGTCTGGGCGCCGTCGGCGGCGTCACGAATCTCGCGCTCCGCGCCCGTGCAGGCAGCGCCGTCCGCGCGTAAAGGAGGATAAGGTGCAAATCGGCATTGATAGCTTCGCGGCGGCACACGATGAAGCCAGCCGCGCCATCAGCGCACCGCAGCGGGTGCGTAACCTGATCGAGCAGATCGAACACGCCGATCAGGTGGGGTTGGACTCGTTTGGGATCGGCGAGCATCACCGCAGCGAGTTTCTCGACTCCGCGCCGGTCGTGATCCTCGGCGCGGCGGCGGCGCGCACCGAGCGCATTCGTCTCACCAGCGCAGTGACGGTGCTGAGCGCCATCGATCCCGTGCGTGCGTTCCAGCAGTTCGCGACGCTCGATCTGGTGTCGCAGGGGCGCGCCGAGATGGTCGTCGGGCGTGGGTCGTTCATTGAGGCATTTCCGTTGTTCGGCCTCCCGCTCGAAGATTACGACTCGCTCTTCGCCGAGAACCTGGACCTGCTCCTCGAGATCCGCGCGCACGAGCACGTCCACTGGTCCGGAAAGCACCGCGCGCCGCTGACCGGGCAGGGCGTGTACCCGAGACCGGTGCAGAATCCGTTGCCGGTGTGGCTAGGCGTCGGCGGGACGCCGCAGTCGTTCATGCGCGCCGGCGAGCTGGGACTGCCGTTGATGGTGGCGATCATCGGCGGGGAGACGCGGCGCTTCCGCTCGCTCATCAACTTGTATCGGGCGGCGGGCAAGGGTGCGGGCCACCCGCCGGAGCTTCTGAAGGTCGGCGTGCATTCACTCGGTTACGTCGCGGAGACGACGCAGCAGGCCGCCGACGAGTTCTTCCCGGGCTACGCCCGAGCGATCGGCGATATCGGGAAGGAGCGCGGCTGGGCTCCCCCCACCCGTGCCGGCTTCGACGCGCAGCGCGGCCCCGAAGGGGCGCTCCTGATCGGCTCTCCCGACGAGGTGGCGGAGAAGATCATGCGGCACAGCGAAGCGTTGGGGGGCGTGTCCCGTTTCACGTTTCAGATGAACGCCTCGTCGCTGCCGCACGCGAGGCTGATGCGGGCGATCGAGCTGTTGGGAGACCGAGTCGCGCCCGCGGTGCGCGAGCAGGTTGCCGTGTAAGCGTTATCATCTGCCGATGCTCAACGTGGGCCTGGTGGGTTTCGGCTTCGCAGGGAAGGTCTTCCACGCGCCCGTGATTCGGGCCGTGGAAGGCCTTCGTCTTACTACCATCGTCCAGCGCAGCGGCGCCGGGGACCCCGGATACCCGGACGTCGAATTCGTCCGCAGCGTGGACGAGATGCTCGCCCGGCCGATCGACCTGGTGGTCGTGGGCACGCCCAACACGTCCCACCATCCAATCGCAAAGCAGTCTCTCGTGGCCGGTCGCCATGTGGTGGTCGACAAGCCGTTCACGGTGACAATGGGCGAGGCCGAGGAGCTCGTGCGCCTCGCCAAAGAAAAGCGGCGCGTGCTCTCCGTGTACCAGGAGCGCCGCTACACCGGCGACTGCGTGACGGTGCAGAAGGTCGTGTCGGACGGGCTGCTCGGCCGCATCGTGACGTTCGAGCACCACTTCGATCGGTTTCGCCCGGAACTGAAGCCGGGCGCCTGGCGCGAGCAGCGGCTGCCGGGGTCGGGCGTCTGGTACGATCTCGGGCCGCACCTGCTGGACTACGCCCTGCTCGTGTTCGGGATCCCCGAGGCGATCGGCGCCGACATTCGCATCGAGCGCGACGGCGCCGTCGTGGATGACGCGTTCGACGTCACGCTCCACTATCCGCGCATGCGGGCGGTGTTGCGAGGATCGATGCTCGCCTCAGGCTCGACGCCGACGTTCGTGGTGCACGGGACCAAGGGGTCCTTCATTAAGTACGGCCAGGATCCACAGGAGGGGGCGCTGAAAGCCGGACAGACGCCAGGCGGGCAGGACTGGGACCGCGAACCGCCGGAACTGTACGGCAAGCTCACGACGATCGAGGGGACTCGAGTGGTGCCGACCGTGCCTTCGACCTTCACCCGCTACTACGAGAATGTGCGCGACGCGATCCTCGGCACGGCGCCGCTCGCCGTGACGCCGGAATGGGCACTCGACGTTATGCGGGGACTCGTGCTGGCCGTCACCAGTAGTCAGGAGAAACGCGTCGTGGAGTGGCCCTAGGCCCGCGCGTACGACAGTACGACGTTCCCGTTCTTGAAAGGTCTCAAGCTCGTCAGTCGCACCGTCGCCCTGTCCTTGAGTCCTGCGAACATCGACTTCCCGCCACCGAGGACGACGGGGTTGACCACCAACTGATACTCGTCGATGAGCCCCGCCTGCGTCAGCTGCGAGACGATGCTGCCGCTGCCGAGGATCACCATCCCTTCCCCGGACTCGGCCTTCAGGTTGCGGACCGCGCCCGCGATGTCGTCCTTCACGAGCGTTGTGTTTTGCCACGACGCGGTCTTCATCGTGCGGGAGAAGACGACCTTCTGCATGCGGTTCATCCCGGCGGCGACGGCGGGCATGGCCTGGAGGGCCGCGGGTGTGGGCCACCACGCCGCCATCATGTCGTAGGTCACTCGACCGAACAGCAGGACGCCGTTGCCGCTCGCGTTCTGCGACGCGAAGGCGTTCCACTCAGGATCATTCTTGTGCGCCCAGCTCATGTCGCCGTTCGCGTCGGCGATGTAGCCGTCGAGCGACACTTGATTGAACACGATAAGTTTGCGCATCGTCTCCTCCGGGGTTCGTCAACATTACAACCATCGAGGCTCGTATGACGAAAGCGCTGATCATTGCCGTCGCCCTGGCGTTCCCCAGCCTCAGCGCGGCACAAACATTCCGGGCCCAGAAGTTCAGCGTCGGCGGCGACGGCGGCACCGATTACCTCACCGCGGAACCCGCGACGGGACGCGTGTTCGTCTCGCGCGCCACACACGTCATGGTGATCGACGG
>DATHDT010000069.1:0-4252 GCA_035318905.1 Gemmatimonadales bacterium
TACCGGAAGCTCGGCCACGAATATCCCAAGATCGTCCGTGGGGAGGGTTGCTGGCTGATCGACGACCGCGGCAAGCGCTATTTGGACGGGGTTGGGGGCGCCTACGTCGCCAATCTGGGGCACTCGAATCCCGAAATCGCGGAGGCGATCGCCAAGCAGGCGCGGGCATTCGGCTACCTGTCGGGCACGATGTTCACCCACGGCCCCGTCGAGGAGCTGGCGGCCGAGATCGCCGAAACGCTGCCGGGCGACCTCTCGAAGCTCTACTTCCTCTGTAGTGGCTCGGAGGCCGTCGAAGCGGCGCTGAAGCTGGCGCGCCAGTACTGGATCGAGTGCGGCCGCCCCTCCAAGAACCGGATCATCGCCCTCGCGCCGGGCTACCACGGCAGCACCCTGCTCGCGCTGTCGGCCTCGGCGCGCGAGACGTACAAGGCGATGTTCCGGCCCTGGCTCGTGGACGTGCACCGCATCCCGGCGTCGTATCCGTACCGGTGCGAGTGCGGCGGCAAGAACGCCGCCTGTCCAGTCTGCAGTGGCAATGTTCTCGAAGAGGCGATCACGCGGCTCGGCGCCGATCAGGTCGCCGCGTTCATCGCGGAGCCGGTGGGTGGATCGTCGACCGGCGCGTCCACGCCGCGGCCGGAGTATTTCCGCCGCGTCCGGGAGATCTGCGATCGCCACGACGTGTTGCTGATCGCCGACGAGGTCCTGGTCGGCGTGGGTCGGACGGGCACGTGGTGGGCGATCGAGCCCTACGGCGTCGCCCCCGACATCATGACGCTGGGGAAGGGCATCTCCGGCGGCTACGCGGCGCTGTCGGCAATCGCGGCGCCCAACAAGATCGTCGACGCGGTCGCCAAGGGCTCCGGCGCCTTCATGCACGCGCAGACATTCTCGCATCACCCCGTCGCGTGCGCGGCCGGCGTCGCCACGATGCGTTACCTGAAAGACCACAAGCTCGTGGAACGCTGCGCGCAGATGGGCCGCCGGTTGCACGAGCGGCTCGCGCCGCTGGCGCAGTTGCCGCACGTTGGTGACGTGCGCGGGCGGGGGCTCCTCGCCGGCATCGAGTTCGTCGAGGACAAGGCGACCCGGGCGCCGTTCCCGCGCGCGGCGCGGTTTGCCGAGTCGTTCGCCGAGGCCGCGCTCGACGCGGGACTCACGGTGTGGCCCAACGTCGGTCACGCGGATGGCACGAGCGGGGATCTGGCGATGGTGGCGCCGCCGTTCATCGTGACCGAAGAGGAGGTCGACGAGATGGTCCAGCGCTTCACGACGGCCGTCCAGAAGACGGTGGCCGGTCTCAAGGTACGCGCATGACCCCCCCCGACAGGGATTATCCGCGCATCATCACGCCGCCGCCGGGTCCGAAGGCCCGCGTCATCGTCGAGCGGCAGAACACCTGGGCCTCGACCTCGTACCCCAAGGAGTATCCCCTCGCGATCGCGCGCGGCGAGCGGGCCGTGGTCGAAGACGTAGACGGAAACCGGTTTCTCGATTTCATGGCCGGCATCGCGGTCGCCTCGACCGGGTACGGACATCCCAAGGTCGTGAAGGCGGTCCAGGAAGCGGCCGGGAAGTTCCTGCACATCTGCGGCAGCGACTTTTATTACGAGAGCTTCGCTAACCTGTGTGAGCGACTCGCGAAGCTGGCCCCGGGTTCCAGCAAGAAGCGCGTCTTTCTCTCGAACTCCGGCACCGAGGCCGTCGAAGGCGCTATCAAGCTGGCGCGCCACTCGACGGGCCGGCCGGCGATCATCGGGTTCCTCGGCGCGTTTCACGGACGGAGCTACGGGGGCTTAAGTCTCACAGCCAGCAAGGCGGTGCAGCGCTCCGGCTTCGCGCCGTTCCTGCCCGAGATCCATCACGTTCCCTACGGCTACCGCTACCGCTGCGAGTACTGCCGCGGCGAATCGGCGTGCACGATGCGCTGCGTGTCGTGGATCGAACAGGAATTGTTCACGAAGAAGGTCCCACCCGATAGCGTGGCGGCGATCTTCGTCGAGCCGATCCAGGGCGAGGGTGGCTATGTGGTGCCACCGGCCGGATATCTCCAGGCGCTGCGCGAGCTGTGTGACCGCCACGGCATTCTGCTCGTGTGCGACGAAGTCCAGAGCGGCATCGGGCGCTCGGGGAAGATGTTCGCCTGCGAATACGAAGGCATCGAGCCCGACATTCTGCTGTCGGCGAAAGGTCTCGGCAGCGGGATGCCGATCGGGGCGATTATCGCGAAAGAGTCGGTGATGAAGTGGAAGCCGGGCGCGCACGGCACCACGTTCGGCGGAAATCCGGTGTGCTGCGCGGCGGCCCTCGCCACGCTCGACATCGTCGAGCAGGAGCTGCTCCCCAACGTCAACAAGATGGGCGAACGCCTGATCGCCGGCGCGCGTCGGCTCGCCGAAAAGCATGTCGCGATTGGCGACGTCCGGGGCCGAGGGCTCATGGTGGGGGTCGAGTTCGTGAAGGATCGCGCCACGCGTGAGCCGGCGCCCGACGTACCGCACAAGCTCGTGGACATGGCATTTCAAAAGGGCCTGCTGCTGCTCGGTTGCGGCAAGAGCTCGCTGCGGCTCGCGCCGCCACTCGTCGTGGATGAGTACGACGTCGACACCGCCCTCCGGATCATCGACGAGTGCCTCAGCGAAATGTCGGATTAGCGGCCAAGGTGATGTCGATGCAGGACGCCGTCGCGCGCTTCGTGCGCGACGGCGACACCGTCGTCATCGAAGGCTTCACTCACCTGATTTGCTTCGCCGCCGGGCACGAGATCATCCGGCAGCGGCGCCGTGACCTCACCCTGTGCCGCCTCACGCCCGACCTGATCTACGATCAGATGATCGCGGCCGGATGCGCGCGCAAAGTCGTCTTCTCATGGGCCGGCAATCCGGGGGTCGGCTCGCTGCATGCGTTCCGGCGCGCGGTGGAGGGTCAGGGGGGGCTCGAGATCGAGGAGTACTCCCACTTCGGCATGGTGGCACGGTTCGCGGCAGGCGCGGCGGGGTTGCCGTTCTGGCCGCTGCGCGATTACGTGGGCACCGACCTGCCGCGCGCCAACCCGCGGATCAAAGCGGTGACGTGTTCGTACACCGGCGAGGCACTCGCGACCGTTCCGGCGCTGAACCCTGACGTCACGATCGTACACGCGCAACGCGCCGACGCGCAGGGCAACACCCAGATCTGGGGGCTCCTCGGCGTTCAGAAAGAGGCAGCCTTCGCCTCGCAGCGCGTGATCGTCGTCGTGGAGGAGCTGGTCGAGGAACGCGTCATCCGCGGCGATCCCAACCGCACCGTGATTCCCGCGATGATCGTCGATGCAGTGGTCGTGGAGCCGTGGGGCGCGCATCCGTCGTACGCGCAGGGCTACTACGACCGGGACAACGACTTCTACGTGCGCTGGGAAGCGATCTCGCGCGAGCCGGCGAAACTCGAGTCGTACCTGGATGAGTTCGTGTACGGGGTCACGGATCGGGCGGCATACCTGAAAAAGAGTCCGGGCCTCACGACGCGACTCGAGGCGAAAGCACAGATCTCCGCCGGGGTGAACTACGGCTTCTGACGGGTACACGCCCGACGAGATGATGGCCGTCGTCGCGGCGCGCGAGCTGCGAGACGGCGAGGTGGTGTTCGTCGGGATCGGGTTGCCGAACCTCGCGTGCAACCTGGCGCGCCGCACGCACGCGCCCAACCTCGTGCTGATTTACGAATCGGGTGCCGTCGGTGCCGTGCCGGACCGGCTGCCGGTGTCGATCGGCGATCCGGCGCTCGTGACGGGATCGCTGATGGTGTGCGGGATGGCGGACGTGTTTCAGCTCTTTCTCCAGAACGGCAAGATCGAAGTGGGTTTCCTGGGCGGCGCGCAGGTGGATCGGTTTGGGAACATCAATACCACGGTCATCGGCCCGTACGAGCGACCCAAGGTTCGTCTGCCGGGGAGTGGCGGGGCCGCCGAGATCGCCATTCATGCGCGCCGCGTCCTCATCGTGTCGAAGCTCTCGCCTCGCGCGTTTCCGGAACGTGTGGACTTTATCACGAGCCCCGGAGAGCGCGTGCAACGCGTGATCACCGACAAGGGCGTGCTGGAGCCGGATGGCCCAAAGGGGGAGCTGGTGCTCACCGCGCTGTACGCGGGCGTGGAGCCTGCGGATGTGCAGGCGGGGGTCGGGTGGAAACTCCGCTGCCGCCCGAATCTGGCTCAGGTCGCCGCGCCGGCCGCCGCCGACCTGCACCTGTTGCGCGATGAACTCGATCCCCA
>DATHDT010000070.1:0-4357 GCA_035318905.1 Gemmatimonadales bacterium
GTCGAGTCGGCCACGACGGCGCCGCGCTTCGTCACGATCGATGCCACCGCGGGCACGAGCGACGTCGCCTTGGCGTAGTTGATGCGCACCAGGCGCGTCTCGATCGGGACAGTCGAGTCGGCGCGCGCCAGCTCGGCCTTGCTCACGACGTTGAAGATCCCGCCGGGGAGCGTCACGACGTCGAGCCCCTGCGACTCGAGCACGGCGTGGAACGCGAGGTCCCAGGGCTGGTTCTTGATTTCGGCGCTGACCGTTCCGGTGATGCCCTTGCCGATCACGATCGTGCGGCCGCTGAAGGCCGCGAAGCCGGCGACTACGTCTTCGATGCTCGCGGCGTCCCACTGCACGGTGATGCGTGGGGCCGGGGACTGCTGCGCCTCGGAGTTGTGCCTCGCGAGGTACTCCTCGACCGACATCGGGCGGCCCAGGGTCGGCGTGCGTACGCGCGCCGCCTGATCGGGTCCGCTCAAGGCCTCCGGCACCGGCGGGACATACGCCGGAGCGCGCGCAGCGACATTCGTTGCACCGGGGGCGCCGTTGCCGCCGAGGCTCGACCACGATGCGAAGCTGGTCCGCTCGGTGCCGATGCGGATGCGCACCTGGCCGGCGCCGCGCTCGACCTTGTAGTCCTTGAGGACGTCGAGGTCGATCACCACGCGCACCACGTCGGGCTTGAACTGCGCGTAGCGAATGTTGCGGACGCCGCCGCGATTCTGCCCGTCGTACAGCGTGGCCGGCCCCGTGAGACGGGCCCCCACGAGATCGAGCACGAGACGCGCAGGTCCGTTGAGGGTGAAGTCCTGAACCTCGACGGCGCCCTGGAGGTCGATCACGACCTCGACGTTGCCGGTCGCCGGACGCACGCTGACGGCGCGAACTTCGCCGTCCCGGCCGTCCGCGAGGGATGTGGCTGGCGCGGCCGCGAGAATGAGCAACGCGGCGAGGGCCGACGAGTGCTTCATGGCGTCTCCTCCTGCTTGGCGAGCGACAGGGTCTCCTGCCGCTCGAACCCGAATTCCTGGACGGTAAAGACGATTTCGCGCGGCCGGATTTGCGTGACTTTGAGACGGCCGATGATGTCGCCGACCTTCACGTGGTAGATGCGCGACGGCTTGGTGGTGACGTCGCGAAGCACGGCGACGCTGCGCGCCACGTAGCGCGCGTCATAGACGATGGTCGTGAGCCGCAGATCGGACAGGAGCGGCCGCACGTCGCCCGAGCGGAGCAGCGACATGAACGGATCGCGCCCGCCACCTTCGTACGCGAATACCTCGCGCAGCAGCGCCTGCGGCGGTGGCGGCGCCGAGTCGGCGCGCGTCGTGTCCCGCTGCGCGGCCGCGGAGCCCGCCAGAGCAGTGAGGGCGAGGGCGACGCTAAGGACGCGCACGGTTCCCTCCGGGCTTGGCGGCCGGCGGCGGCGGCGGACTCGTGGACTTCACGAAGGTACGGATCGTGAACTCCGCGAGCAGCAGGGAGCCCGCCGTATCGCCCAGCAGCCGGGTCGTCGCCGGCGGAGCGGGCGACAGCACGACGTCCTGCGGCACGACGATGCGCGGCAACGACGCGACGTCGGCGAGGTACTCGCCGATCTGGTCGTAGTGGCCGTACACCTCGAGCCGGTAGCGATAGGTGTCGAAGGGCGAGCCGATCTCCGGCGACAGCGGCTGGATCTTGCCGAGCGTGATGCCGCGGACTTTGGCCTTGGTCGAGATGTCGTCGATCAGGGTCGGCACCTCGTTGCGGTCGGGGACCAGGCGCTTCATCAGCTCGAGCGAGCCCGAGTATTCCTCGACTTTGCGGCGCAGATCCTCGACGGTGCCGTTGGCGAGATCGGCCTTGGCCGCCTCGACGATCTTCTGGAGGCTGTCGGCTTCGGCGTGGGCCGCCGCGATCTGGGCGAGCTGCGGAGAGCCCACCTTGGTCCAGAAGAAGTAGCCACCCGCCGCCGCGACGAGGACGAGCAGCATCATGATCTGGCTGCGTTGATCCGTCGGGATCAGGGCCATCGCGCTACCTCACCCCTTGCACGAGCGGCACCGTGCGGATGTAGACCGAATCCGCCACGCGGTACCGCACCGTCACGTTGAACGACGTCACCGGCCGGTCCGACTCGATGACGACCTGCGAGCTGGCGGGCGTCACGTCCGTGAACCACGGCGACGCGGCGAGCTGGCGCAGGAACGTGGTATACGCCTGGATATCCACCGTGCGGCCGTCGATCGAGACCTTCACGGTCGGCGCCCCGGTGGAATCGGTCTGCACGGTCACCTGCTGGCCCGGCGCGCCCGCGACGACCGCGCCCACCGACTGCACGCGGGTCACCCACGTGTAGGGGGGCAGCGCCTTCGTCACCTGGTCGAGCACGTGCGGCCAGACATAGCGGTCCGCGTCGATCGTGCGGATCACGTTGATCTGGTAGACCAGCGAGTCGCGCACTTTTTCGGCTTGGCGCTTTTGCGCGATCACGATGTCGTAGCGCCGCTTCTCGGCCTTGACGGTGTCGAGCCGGCCTTCCGCGACCGAGAGCCGCGCGCGCCCTGTGATGAACAACGCGGCGCCGCCGCCGCCGACCACCACCCACGCGCCGATCGCGCCGATCAACCACGGATCCTTGACCTGAGCGAGGATCGCGCGGAAGTCGGGCATCGACAACTTCATGCCCCCGCCAGCAGCCTTCTTCTTTTTTCCCGGCAGTAGGTTGATTTCGATCATGCGGCGCGCCTCAGCGCCAGACCCACCGACAGCATCAGGAGCGGCGCCACCTCATCCACCGACACCGCCTCGAAAACGTCATCCCGCACCCGCAGCCGCTGTACCGGATTGGCCAGCTCGACCGTCACCTTGAGCCGGGCCCCCAGCACGTCGTTCAGCCCCGGGATGCGCGCGCCGCCGCCGATCGTGTAGACCCGCGACAGGCCACCCGCCGAGCGCGACGCGGTAGCCAGGAAGGCGGCGGCCCGCTCGACGCCCACGGCGATCTCTTCGCCGCGCGCCTCCACGTACCCGGAGAGGTCGGCACTTTGCGTCGCGCCCTGGATGACCCGCTCCGCGTCTTCGCCCGAGAGCCCCTTTTCGCGCTGCAGGTCCTCGCGGAAGCGCCGCGTCCCGACGGACAGGTCTCGCGTCAGCACCGGGACGCCGTCCTCGAGGATGTTCACATTTGTGACTTCGTGGCCGATATTGACGAGGCCCACTACGCCCTGCATGGCGTCGGGGTGATTGAGCTCGAAGGCGTTGTGAATGGCGAAGGCGTCGACGTCGATGATGGACGGATCGAGCCCGGCCTCGGACAAAAGGCCCACCCGGCTCTCCACCAGCTCCCGCTTGGCCGCCACGAGGAGCACGTTCATCTGCAGCCCCTCGGCGTCGGGGTCGAGGATCTGGAAGTCGAGCTCCACGTTGGCCATATCGAAGGGCACGTGCTGCTCGGCTTCCCAGCGGATGACCTCCCGGGCGTCCGCTTCTTTCATCCGGTCCATCTGGATCTTCTTGACGATGACGTCCCGGCCCCCGACGGCCGTTACGACGGACTTCCGCTTGACGCCGGCGGTCTCGAACAAACCCCGAATAGCCTCGGCGACGATGCCGGGGTCCATGACTTCGCCCTCGACAATGGCGTCGGCGGCGACCTCCGTGGTGGCGACCTTGATCAACTCGGGTTCCGAGCCGGAATGGTCTATGACCACCAGCTTGATGATGCCGGAGCCGATATCGAGGCCTACCGAGGTTTTTTTGCCGCCCAAGAAGCCAAAGAGAGCCATAGTCCCAGGGGTTAGAGACAAGGATGGGGCGAGGGCAAACTACAGTAAGCCCCGCCCCTTATCCTGTCAAGCCTCGAATCTACCTGAAGTCAGAACAACAAGTAGTTTAGAGACTTAGACTTAGACCCCTTAGAACAGCTGCGCCCAGGCCCTCGACCGGACCGGTGTAACCACCTGCGTACCCTCCATCGCGTTGGTAACAGCGCACTTAGAGTACTGCAGCGTAGCGTTACCGGAGAGGCTGTTCAGCTCCAGGTCGACGTTGCTGGCCATGACGGCGCCATAGAAGTGGGCGTCAGTAGACCCACCGCCGGCCGTCTTGAGGCTCCCCTGCACCAGCACGATGCCATAGAAGACGAAGCTGCCCTGGATGTCCAAGTCGCCGTCTACCAGCAGCACTCCCTGGCCCTGATCGCCGTTCAGCGTCGCGTCCCCCGCGATGTGGATGATCGGGAAGTAGCTCCCGCACGGCTGGGTCGGGTTCATGCCGTCCCCCCAGTTGGTCAGGACGTTCTGGCTGCAGACGCCCCCCACCGAGACCGGCTGGATCTTGTAGTTCCCGCCCGACAACTGGAGGTTCGCGGCGGCGGCGAGCG
>DATHDT010000071.1:0-2447 GCA_035318905.1 Gemmatimonadales bacterium
CGTGTCGATCAGGTTGAGGGCATAGGTCTGGCCGTCGGCGGCGTCGTACTGCAGGCGGACCGCACGGGCTTTGATGGTGATCCCCTTCTCGCGCTCGAGGTCCATGGAGTCGAGGACCTGGCTCACCATCTGGCGGGCATCGATGGCGTGCGTCAGCTCGAGCAGCCGATCGGCCAGGGTCGATTTCCCGTGGTCGATGTGGGCGACGATGCAGAAGTTGCGGATGTGGTCTTGGCGCATGCGGGCACAAATATAAACCCGCGGCGTCCCTCCCCGGGCTTCAGTCTGGACCGGGAATGTGGCATATTGGGTTGTCCCACTCTCGGTGTCTTCTCTGCCTCAAATCGTCGGCTGGTATGACCCCGCCCAGAAGGGCGGCTGTCTGCGACTCGCGGCCAACAGCTATCTCCCCGCCAAGGGCGATCCCTCCGTGAACCTCCCGGGATTGCGTCGCGGGGACCTCGTGGTGCTCGAGAACGGCCGCGTGGTGAGTGTCAACGGCGCGCCTCCCACCGGTCTCGAAGACCGGCCCGACTTCGCGAAGCTGGGTGCGGTGCACCCGAGTCGCCCCCTCACCCTCGAGACCGCCAAAGCGTCGAGCC
Organism: Gemmatimonadales bacterium; assembly: GCA_035318905.1. Classification (GTDB taxonomy): domain Bacteria; phylum Gemmatimonadota; class Gemmatimonadetes; order Gemmatimonadales; family GWC2-71-9; genus 20CM-2-65-7. Next base: position 603 of record DATHDT010000071.1, read on the forward strand.
CGCGCACCGCGGAGACGCAGCGCGTTGTCGACCTGATCTGTCCCTTTGGATTCGGCCAGCGCGCTCTGATTGTGTCGCCGCCGAAGGCGGGCAAGACCATCATGCTGCAGGCGCTGGCCGAGTCGGTCGCGGAGAATCATCCGGCAGCGATCCTGCTGATTCTGCTCGTCGACGAACGGCCCGAAGAAGTCAGCGAAATGATCGACTGGGGGCGCGGCGAGGTGATCGCGTCGAGTTTCGACCTGCCGCACGAGCGCCACGTGGCCGCGGCCGACATGGTGTTCGAACACGCGCGCCGCCAGGTCGAGCTGGGACGCGACGCCGTCATTGTGCTCGATTCGCTGACGCGCCTGGCCCGCTCGCACAACACCACGGGGAAGGGGAGCGGCCGCACCATGACCGGCGGCCTCGACGCCAACGCCCTCGCCAAGCCCAAGGGACTCTTCGGCGCCGCACGCGCCGTGCCGGCCGCCGACGGGGGCGGCTCGCTCACCGTGATCGCGACGGCCCTCGTCGAAACCGAGAGCCGCATGGACGACATCATCTTCGAAGAGTTCAAGGGGACCGGCAACGCCGAGCTGCGGCTGACGCGCGAGCTGGCCGACCGGCGGATCTACCCGGCCGTCGATATCGCGGCGAGCGGCACGCGGCGCGAAGAGTTGCTCGCCGATCCCGCCACCGTGGAGGCGAAACAGAAACTCCGGCGGACTCTGGTCGGGATGCCCCCGGATCAGGCGATGCAGGCCCTGCTGCAGCAGATGAAGCGCGCCAAGACGAACGCGGAGCTGCTGAAGAACTCCGCTTAGTTCGCCTCGTGCTCCACGGAGAGGATGCGCCCGGTGCGCGCGCTCACGTGGACCTCCGTGATTCCGGGTTTACCCGCGACCTTGATGTCCCACGAGTAGAGGAGCGTACCGCCCTCCCGCTCGAGCTCGAGCGCCTCAATCGTGCCGCCGGGGACGCGCCGCAGCGCGATCGCGCGGGCCGAGTCTTCGCTGATCCTTACCTTGGCGATGAGGCTGTCGGGGACCTCGCGCTTGTACGCTGGCGCCGCGGGCTGCTGGGCAAGGGCGGCGAGGATCGCGAGGGTGGTGAAGGTGATCATGGGGTGTCTCCTCCTTCTGAGGTCTTCCGGATGGTGTAGTCCCGGCCGCGGATCGCGACGAGCAGGGTCGGCACCGCGAACAGTGTGATCGGCGTGGACAGGACCAACCCGCCGATGACCGCGAGGGCCAAGGGGCGTTGCAGCTCGCTCCCGGCGCCGAGGCCGAGCGCCAGGGGCAAGAGGCCGAACAACGTACATAGCGTGGTCATGAGGATTGGGCGCAGCCGGACGCGCGCCGCCTCTCGAATGGCGACCTCGAGCGGCGCGCCCTCGTGACGCATGTGCAGCCGCGTGAAGTCGAGGAGAATGATGCCGTTCTTGACGATCAGTCCGACCAGCAGAATCAATCCCATGAACGATGCGACGTTCAGCGCCGTGCCGGTGACGATGAGCAGCGCGAGGGCGCCGACGAACGAGACGGGGGCCACGAGCAGCACCACCAGCGGTTCGACGAAAGACTCGAACTGCACCACCATCACGGCGCACACGCTCACCGCGGCGAGCGCCAGCACCAGCAGCAGCGCGCGGAACGCCTCCTGCTGGCTCTCGTACTGTCCGCCGAGCACGACCCGGACGCCGGAGGGTGCGGGATGCGCCGCCAGCGTGCGCCGAACGTCCCCCATGATCCCGCCCAGCGACCGCCCGCTCACATCGGCGGTCATCGCGATCATCTGCTGCTGGTTCTCGCGTTCGAGACTGAGTCGGGACTGCGTCGGCGTGAAGGTCGCCAGGCTGCCGAG
>DATHDT010000072.1:0-4801 GCA_035318905.1 Gemmatimonadales bacterium
ACAAGCGTCTCATGCGCGAACAGGTCCTCGACACGATGGACCTGGAGCGCGAGCGTGGGATCACGATCAAGCTCAACGCAGTGCGGATGAGCTACCATGCCAAGCACGGCCAGTTGTACGAGCTGAATCTGATCGACACCCCGGGCCATGTGGACTTCACCTACGAGGTCTCGCGCTCGCTCGCGGCGTGCGAGGGCGCGATCCTCGTCGTGGACGCCTCGCAGGGGATCCAGGCGCAGACACTCTCGAATCTGCTGCTCGCGATGGACGCCGGCCTCGAGATCATTCCCGTCCTCAACAAGATCGACCTGCCGGGCGCCGAGCCAGACAAGCGGGCGCAGGAAATCCACGATCTCATCGGGACGAAGCCCGACGAGATCCTTCGTATCTCGGCCAAGGAAGGCACCGGCGTCCCGGAGCTGCTCGAGGCGGTCGTGCAGCGCGTGCCGCCCCCCAGAGGCAATCATGAGGCCCCGCTCCGCGCCCTCATCTTCGATTCCTATTTCGACCGCTACCGCGGCGCGATCCCGAGCATTCGCGTCGTCGACGGCGTCCTGACGCCCGGGATGAAGATCGCGTTCGGCGCCCACAAGGACGACACGTACGAGGTGGACGAAGTCGGCTACCTGCAGCTGGGCCACAAGCCGGCCGAGCAGCTCGAGGCGGGGGAAGTGGGCTACTTCGTCGCCAACGTGCGCGGCGTGCGCGAGACGCGTCCTGGCGATACGGTGTTCGACGCCGACCACCGCGACGTGGAGCTCCTCCCTGGATACCGCGACATCCAATCGATGGTGTTCGCGGGTCTGTACCCGACCAATCCCGAGCAGTACGAAGATCTGCGCGACTCGCTGGCGAAACTGCAGCTCAACGACTCATCCCTGCACTACCAGCCGGAAACGTCGGTCGCGCTCGGCTTCGGGTTTCGCTGTGGCTTCCTGGGCCTCCTGCACATGGAGATCGTGCGCGAGCGCCTGGAGCGGGAATTCGATCTCGACCTGATCAGCACCGTCCCCAGCGTCGAGTACCACGTGCACAGGACGGACGGCACGATGGAGCTGGTGGAGAATCCCAGCCTGATGCCGCACGGCTCCACCGTCGACCGGGTCGAGGAACCGTACGTTAAAGCACGCATCTTCGTGCCGGCGGACTACATCGGCGGAGTCATGAACCTGGGCCAGGATCGGCGCGGCGTCTATCAAGGGATGCACTACCTCGATCCGACGCGCGTCGAATTCCACTGGGAGTTTCCGCTCGCCGAAATCATCCTGGACTTCTACGACAAGTTGAAGACGATCTCACGCGGCTACGCGTCGCTCGACTACGAATTCCTCGCGTATCGGCGATCGGAGCTCGTAAAGCTCGACATGCTCTTGAACGGCGATGCGGTGGATGCGTTCAGCGTCATCATCCACACGGACAAGGCGTACGATTGGGGCCGCAAGATCGCCGAGAAGCTGAAGGAGTTGATCCCGCGGCAGCTCTTCGAGGTGGTGATCCAGGCGGCGATCGGCACGAAGGTGATCGCGCGCGAGACCGTCCGTCCCCTGCGCAAAGACGTGACCGCCAAGTGCTACGGCGGCGACGTGACGCGGAAGCGCAAACTCCTCGAGAAGCAAAAGGAGGGGAAGAAGCGGATGAAGCAGGTCGGCTCCGTCGAGATCCCGCAGGAGGCGTTCCTGGCGGTCCTTCAGGTTGAGTAGCCTCGTCATTCAGACCGCGTTCCTCGGGGACGTCGTGCTCACGACGCCGCTGCTCACGGCGCTGGCCGCGCTCCACGGACCCGTCGACGTGGTGACCACGCCGGCGGCCGCTGCGCTCGTCGAAACGCACCCGGCGGTACGCCGCGCCGTGCCGTACGACAAGCGGGGGCGTGACCGCGGCTGGGGAGGCCTCCGCACCCTGGCGCGGCGCCTGCGCGCCGAGGGCTATGAGCGCGCCTACCTGCCCCACCGCTCGCTGCGAACCGCCGCGCTCGCGTTCCTGGCCCGGATCCCTGAGCGGATCGGGTTTCACGATGGCTGGCCCTTCTTCTATACAGCGGTACGCCCGCACCCCGCAGAGGGGCACGAAGTAGACCGCCTCCTGGCCCTCGCGCGGCAGCCCGCGGCGGCCTATGCTCCCTCCCTCCATCCGACGCCGGAAGACGAGCGCGCCGCCGCTGCGGCCCTCTCGGCGGGGGGCATTATGGAGGGAACGGCGTTCGTCGCGATCGCGCCTGGATCGATCTGGGGCAGCAAGCGGTGGCCGCACTACGGGGAGCTGGCCCGGCGACTCGCCCCTGCCGTGCCTGTGGTCGTCGTGGGTGGGCCGGACGACGCTGGGTTGGGCGAGGAGATCGTTCGGGCGGTAGAAGGCGGTAAAGGGCGGTCGAAGGCGGTAAACGCGTGCGGGAAGCTCACGCTGCGGCAGTCGGCGGCGCTGATCGGGCGCGCGGCCCTGCTCGTGACCAACGACAGCGCGCCGCTGCACGTCGCGACGGCGATGGGCACGCCGATCGTCGCGGTGTTCGGGCCGACGCTTCCGGAGTTCGGGTTCGGGCCCATCAGTACGGGGGATGTGGCGCTGGGCGTGAGTGGGCTCGATTGCCGGCCCTGCTCGCGACACGGTCCGCCACGCTGCCCACTGGGCCATCACCGCTGCATGCGCGACCTCACGCCCGAGGTGGTCGCTGCAGCAATAGAGGAGACCGGTGCGCTACGTCGTAGGGATTGATCTCGGCGGGACCAACATCGTCGTCGGCACGATCGCCGAGGACGGTTCCGAGCTGCTCGGCCTCGTCTCCGAGCCCACGCTCCCCGAGCAGGGCGGCGACGCGGTCATCGCGCGCATCGTGAAGCTGGCGCGGGCGTCCATGGCACAAGCCAAGGGCAAGGAGATCGTGGGCGTCGGCATCGGCTCGCCGGGACCGCTCGACACCAAGACCGGGATCGTGATCCTCACGCCGAACCTCGGCTGGGTCGACATGCCCCTGCGCGATCGGGTCGCGGAGGGGCTCAAGCTCCCCACCGTGCTCGACAACGACGCCAACTGCGCAATCTTCGGTGAATGGTGGCGCGGCGCGGCACGCGGCGTACATGACGTGATCGGACTCACGATCGGCACGGGCATCGGGGGCGGCATCGTCCTTGGTGGCGAGATCTATCATGGCGCCTCGGACGTCGCCGGCGAAATCGGCCACATGACGATCAACGCCAACGGCCGGCTCTGTAAATGCGGTAATCACGGATGCCTCGAAGCGTACGCGTCGGGCCCCGCCATCGCCGCGCGTGCCGTCGAAGGCATCGAGTCGGGAGCGAAGACGGCGTTGCCGCAGTACGTCGCCGGCGATCTGTCGAAAATCACGGCGCAGGTCGTGTACGAGGCGGCAAACGACGGCGACCCGTACGCGCTGGAGGTGGTGCGCGAGACGGCGAAGCTGCTCGGCGCTGGGGTCGCGAGTCTGGTCAACATCTTCAATCCCGAGGTCGTCGTCATCTGCGGCGGCGTAACCCAAGCCGGGGAGAAGCTGTTCGGACCGCTGACTGCCGAGGTACACCACCGCGCCTTCAAGCCGGCCTGGGAGGTGTGCCGCATTCTCCCCGGGACCCTGACCGGGACCGCGGGCGTGTACGGCGCTGCCGCCGTCTTCATGCAGAAGACGTGGGGGAAGTGCTGAGACGTCTGGGCGTCATCGGCTCGATGGTGTGGGACACGATCCATGGTCGCGACCCCGCGCAGCCGGCGGTGGAGGAGTGGGGCGGCATCGCCTACGCGCTCGCCGCCGTCGATGCGACGCTGGGTCCCGACTGGCAGATCGTGCCGGTCATTAAAGTCGGACGCGACCTGGCACCCCAGGCCAATGAGTTTCTGCGCAGCCTGACCCACGTGGCCCGGGGCACCCGCTTCGTCGAGGTCCCTGAGCCCAACAACCGGGTCACGTTGCTCTACCAGTCCGCGGAGCGACGCACGGAGCGCATGCGCGGCGGCGTGCCGCCGTGGACCTGGCCCGAGCTCGGCCCGATGGTCCAGGACCTGGACGCTTTGTACGTGAACTTCATCTCCGGGTACGAGTTGAGTCTCGAAACCGCGCAGCTGCTGCGCCGGGGCTTCCCGCGGTTCATCTATGCCGACCTCCACAGCCTGTTCCTCGGGAAAGCCCCCGATGGCACGCGCGTGCCGCAGGTCCTGCCCCAGGCTCCCGCGTGGTTCGGGTGCTTCGATGCAGTCCAGCTGAACGAAGACGAAATGCAGGCCCTGGGCGACGATCCCCTGTCCACGGCCGCCGACGCGCTCGGGCACGGGTGCAAGACGCTGTGCGTCACGCTCGGCAGCCGGGGGGCGGCGTACTTCACCGGCAGCCCCATCCGGACAGCCCGGCTCCCGCCCGACGACGCGGCGCCCCTCGATGGCGATCCCACAGGGTGCGGCGACGTCTTCGGCGGAACGGTCGCGGCCGCCTTGGCGAGCGGGACAACACTCGAGGACGCCCTGCGCGAAGGCGGGCGCCTCGCGGCGCGGAACCTGTCCCACCGCGGCGCCACGCGGTTGCGGGATCACCTGCTCGGGCGCCTGTCCGCCGTATGACCCGTCTCGTCGAGGTCCCGTCCCAATTCGACGACCGCTCGTTCGACCAGTTCGCCGCCGGCTACGCGCAGGCCGCCTCGGGCGGCGAGCGCCTGCTCTTCGACGCGCACGCCGCGGAATGGGCCTCCCCGTACGGGCTCGTCGGGCTCCTCGCGGCCGGCGAGGCGGCCGGCCGGCGCGCAGGAGGGGGCGAACGGCCCTTGCTCACCGTTCCCTCCAGCGCGGAGGTGGTGAGTTA
>DATHDT010000073.1:0-7535 GCA_035318905.1 Gemmatimonadales bacterium
TGGCTTCGTAATACACATCGGCGGGAAGGCCCGCGCGCGTGAAGATGCCCGGCACGGCCGTCGCCACCAGGGAGTACAGGAACGCCGCCGCCGTCCCGACGGCGATCAGCGTGTTCATGTCGGCGGTGCGGTGACGGAGACCGCTCCAGGCGCCTTTGTAGAACTGCTGTCCCGACCACAGGATGACGGGCAACGTGATCAGGCCGAGGCCGCGCTTCACCCATTCGAGGTCGATCACGTACCCCCGCCCCGAGACCCAGTCGCGCAAAGTCACCGCGATGGGCATCAGCAAACGACCCAGCAGATCGAACTGTTTGAAGGTCCCGTGGTCACCGGCGGGCCGGTCGGCCATCAGGAGCATGGAGCCCGCCATCGCCACGATGGCGACGACCGCCGCGAGCGCGAACTTGCCGGTGAGGGTCTTGATCTCCCGCTGGCGCGCGATGCGCTCCCGCTCGACAGGGTCCTCGGCGGCGATCGGTTCCGCGACGTCGAACCCCGCGGCCTCCACGGCTGCTTCGAGATCCTGCGCCGCCGTCACGCCGGGAACGTAGTCGACGGTCACGGTCTCGGTCGCCTGGTTCGCCACGGCGCGGATCACGCCTTTGACGCCGGCCAGCGCGCGCTCGAGCGGAGCGACGCTCGGCGCGTAGTGCAGGTCGGTCACCGTGAACGTCACCGTGGCCTTGCCGCAGTTGTAGCCGGCCTCCCGAACGACCTTGATCAGTTGTCCGACGTTCGTCTGGCCGTCGTCGTAGTCGACGGCGGCCTTGGCGGTCGCGTAGTTCACCGCCGCGGACGCAACGCCGGGCGAGGTGCCCAGAGCCTCCTGCACCGTGGCCGCGCAGCTCGCGCAGCTCATCCCCTCGATGGGGAGGACGATGCGCGCCTTACTCATGGAACTTGTGGGGGGAAGTGGCGGCGCGGCGGTCGCCGGGGGGCTCCACCACCAGCAGCCCCTTCAGCATGTTCATGCCACAGCGAAACGGAAACTCGCCCGGATCGTTCGGGGTGAACTCGATCGTCGTGGTTTGGAACGCAGGCAGCGCCTGGTCGATCTTGAATCGCTCGAACACCACGCGCTCAGAGCAGTCGGCGGTTTCGTCGCGGTAGAACTGCAGGCGCACCGGCTTCCCGGCCTGCACGACAATCGTGTCGGGGGTGTAGCCGCCCTTCACGAGCACGCGCACTTCCTGCACCCCACCGGCCACCGCTGCCGTCACCGCCGTTCCCCGCGACAGCAGGAAGTACCAGAGCACCCACGCGGCGGCTGCAGCGCCCGCGGCCGTGACGGCGATCTGGATGGTCGTCATCAGGCCGACGTCACCGCGTGACGGCCCGCCCGGTCTCGATCCGCATGCGGTAGAACGACCGCCACACGAACACCAGGGCGACGGCGAGGAATGCGCCCGCCAGCACGTGGCTCAGCATGGCGCCGCGCTCGGCCGTCAGCGACACGGCGAGCTCGACCGCGAGCAGTCCGAACAGCGTGGTGAACTTGATGATCGGATTCATCGCCACCGACGACGTGTCTTTGAAGGGATCGCCGACGGTGTCGCCGACCACGGTCGCGTCGTGCAGCGGCGTGCCTTTCTGCTTGAGCTCCGTCTCGACGATCTTCTTGGCGTTGTCCCATGCGCCGCCGGCGTTCGCCATGAAGATGGCCTGGTACAAGCCGAAGAGCGCGATCGAGATGAGGTAGCCGACGAAGAAGTACGGCTCGACGAACGCAAAGGCGAGCGTTGCGAAGAACACCGTGAGGAAGATGTTGAACATCCCCTTCTGGGCGTACTGCGTGCAGATCTCCACAACCTTCTTGCTGTCGGACACCGAGGCCTTGGTGCTGCCCTCGAGCTTGATGTTCGCCTTGATGAACTCGACGGCGCGGTAGGCGCCCGTGGTGACGGCCTGCGTCGAGGCGCCGGTGAACCAGTAGATCACCGCGCCGCCCGTGACGAGGCCGAGGAGGAACGGCGGGTACAGGATCGAGAGGTTGGTCACCAGCTCGGGCCGCAGTCCCTCGGTGAGGCCCAGGATGATCGAGAAGATCATCGTCGTGGCGCCGACGACCGCGGTGCCGATGAGCACCGGTTTGGCCGTGGCCTTGAACGTGTTCCCCGCCCCGTCGTTCTCTTCGAGGTTGTCCTTGGCTTTGGCGAAGTCGACGTCGAAGCCGAAGTCTTTCTTGAGCTCGGCCTTGATGCCCGGCAGCTGCTCGATGGTCGACAGCTCGTAGACCGACTGCGCGTTGTCGGTCACGGGGCCGTAGGAGTCCACCGCGATCGTCACGGGCCCCATGCCGAGGAACCCGAACGCCACGAGGCCGAACGCAAACACCGCGGGCGCCAGCATCAGGCTGGCGAGTCCCGTGGTGCTCAACAGGTAGGCGACGCTCATCAGCCCCAGCATGGCCATCCCCAGCCAGAAGGCGCTGAAGTTTCCGGCGACGAAGCCCGACAGGATGTTGAGCGAGGCGCCGCCTTCGCGTGACGACGTCACGACTTCGCGCACGTGCGCGGACTTAAGGGACGTGAACACCGTCACGAGTTCGGGGATGATCGCGCCGGCGAGCGTGCCGCACGTGATCACGAGCGACAGCTTCCACCACAGGGTCGGATCGCCGCCGACGGTCGGGATCATGAGCGCCGAGACGACGAAGGTCAGCGCCACCGAAACGAGCGAGGTGAGCCAGACGAGCTGGGTGAGGGGCGCCTCGTAGTTCATGTGGCTGGCGTTCTTGTAGCGTGCCTTGGTGATCGCGGCGTTGACGAAGTACGACAGGCCCGACGCCACGATCATCGTCACGCGCATCACGAAAATCCAGACGAGCAACTGGATCTTCACCATTGGTTCGTGTACGGCGAGCAGGATGAACGAGATCAGCGCGACGCCGGTCACGCCGTACGTCTCGAAGCCATCGGCACTCGGCCCCACCGAGTCGCCGGCGTTGTCGCCGGTGCAGTCCGCGATGACGCCCGGGTTGCGGGCGTCGTCTTCCTTGATCTTGAACACGATCTTCATCAGGTCGGCGCCGATGTCGGCGATCTTGGTGAAGATGCCGCCGGCGACGCGCAGCGCCGCGGCGCCGAGCGACTCGCCGATGGCGAACCCGATGAAGCAGGGCCCCGCGTAGTCGCCCGGCACGAACAGCAGGATCATGAGCATCAGCAGCAGCTCCACGCTGATGAGCAGCATGCCGATGCTCATGCCGGCCTTGAGCGGAATCTCGTGCCCGGGGAACGGCTTCCCGGTAAGGCTCGCGAAGGCGGTGCGGGAGTTGGCGAAGGTATTGACCCGGATCCCGAACCAGGCCACCCCGTAGCTGCCCGCGATGCCGATGAGGCTGAACGCCAGGATCACGATCACCTTGATCGCCGGGAACCCGCGCACCGCGTTGCCGGCGGCGTCCACCGTCTGGGCCAGCGCGCCGAAGTACAGCGCCACGATCGCCCCGATGAAGAGCCACAGGACAAGAAGGAAGCGCCCCTGCGTGAACAGGTACGTCTTGCAGGTTTCGTAGATCAGCTCCGAGATCTCCCGCATCGACTTGTGGACCGGGAGGTTCCGGAGCTGCGTGTAGATGGCGAGTCCGAAGAGCAGGCCCAGCGCGCACACGACCAGGCCCAACATGAGGAGTGCGCGCCCGCCGATGCCGCCCAGGAACGTGGCCTGGGAGAGGTCGGGCAGGACCAGCGAGGCTTCGCCACCCGCGTGCTGCGCGGCGGGAGGCGGCGAGGTCACAGCCTGGGCGGCGGCGGCGGTGGATCCGAACAACATGAGGCCCGCGAGGGCGAGCGCGGCGGTCAACGTCGGCTTCGTCATCGACGACGGTCTCCTGAAAGCATGCGGTGTGAGAAGGCGTTCACTTCTCGGCGTACTCGTAGTACTCGACGCCGAGGTGAGTGATCTGGTCTTCGCCCATCATCCAGCGCAGCGTGTTCTTGAGCTTGGTCTGCTGGATGAAGAGGTCGTGCTCGGGATAGAGGCCGGCGGCCACCTGCGGGCTCTTAAAGTAGAAGGACAGCCACTCTTGAATGCCGAAGAGCCCGGCGCGGTGCGCCAAGTCGAAGAACAGGGCCAGGTCGAGGACGATCGGCGCCGCCAGGATCGAGTCGCGGCACAGGAAGTCGACCTTGATCTGCATCGGGTAGCCGAGCCACCCGAAGATGTCGATGTTGTCCCAGCCCTCTTTGTTGTCGCCGCGGGGGGGATAGTAATTGATCCGCACCTTGTGATACATCTTGCCGTAGAGCTCCGGATACATCTCCGGCTGCAGGATGTGCTCGAGGAGGCCGAGCTTCGATTCCTCTTTCGTCTTGAACGACTCCGGATCGTCGAGGACCTCGCCGTCCCGGTTGCCGAGAATGTTGGTCGAGTACCAGCCCGCCAGGCCGAGCATCCGCGCCTTGAACGCCGGCGCCAGCACGCTCTTCATCATCGTCTGCCCGGTTTTGAAATCCTTGCCGCCGATCGGGAGCTTGCGCTCTTCGGCGAGCCGCTCGAGGGCCGGGATATCCACGGTGAGATTGGGCGCGCCGTTGGCGAACGGGACGCCCTCCATCAGGGCCGCATAGCCGTACAACATCGACGGCGCGATCGACGGGTCGTTCGTCTCCATCGCCTTCTCGAACGCCGCCAGCGACGCGTGCGCCGGCCCCGCCGTCAGGAAGATCTCGGTTGACGCGCACCACACGACCACCACGCGGTCCACAGTCTGCTTGAACGCGCGAATGTCGTTGCGCAGCAGCTCGGCCAGCTCGCGCTTGGTCTTCCCCTGCTTGACGTTGGTCCCCTGCAAGCGCTTCACGTAGTACTGGTCGAACGCCGCAGGAAGCGGCTTGATCCCCTGCAGGAAGTCCTTGATCGGGTCGAGGTGCTCGTGCCGATCCAACACGCCGGCCTTCACGGCGGCGGTGTAGGCGTCGTCCGGAATCGGGTCCCAGGCCGCGAACACCAGGTTCTGCAAGTCGGCGAGCGGGGTGAAGTCTTTGATCTTGGGGGCGCGCTTGTCGGTGCGTTTGCCGAGGCGGATCGTCGCCATCTGGCTGAGCGATCCGATCGGCGTGGCGCGGCCGCGGCGCACGTTCTCCACGCCGGCAATGAACGTCGTCGACACGGCCCCGAGCCCCACCAGCATGACGCCGAGCTTCCCCGTGGCGGGCGCGATCTCCCGCCCCTTCTTCTGCGGCACGATCAATGTCCTTTCCGGCGCGTGGCGACGCCGGGCAGCGTTTCTCGTTTCACGGTCTGGCGCGGTGCCGTCTCTGCGATGCGCGCGACGTAGAGCACGCGCTGGATGACCGTTATCGTGGCTGCGACCGCGAGAATCGCGACGATCCAAAACAGCAACATCCCGTTGCGGCCCGATCCGAACAGCAGGGTCGGCGCTCCGAGGAAAAAAATGCGCTCGGCGCGGGGGGCGATTCCGACCTTGCACTCGAGCCCGAGCCCTTCGGCGCGTGCCCGGGCGTACGACACGAGCGTCGACATGGCCAAGCCGGCGAGCGCGAGCCCCAACGCCACCGTCTGCCAGGCTGCCGGCACGCCGCCGCGCTCGAAATAGATGGCGAGGCCCGCGAACACCGCCGCCTCCCCCACCCGATCGAGCGTCGAGTCGTAGAAGGCGCCGAAGGTGGTCATCATCCCGCCCTGGCGGGCGACCTGTCCATCCAGGATGTCGAACACTCCGCTCGCGAGGAGCAGCGCGCCGCCCAGCCGGATGTAGCCGAATCCGAACGACACCCCCGAGCTGATGACGATCAACGTGCCGAAGGTCGTGAGGACGTTGGGCCGGATGCCCGCACGGATGAAGACACGGGCCAGCGGCCCGACGAGCCGCACGAAGCCGTCCTTCATGATTTGCGGGATGACATTCATAGGCCCGGGGAAAGTAATAGACCCGGGAAGAGCCGGAAAGGCCAAAACTCCTAGTAGAGCAAGTACTTGGCCCGCACCGATTGGAAACGCGTCAAGTCCTCGTCCCACGTCGCCCAGATCTGCGACGCGGGACGGCCCGCCTCAATCGCTTCACGCAGGTCGGGACCCGCCGCGAGGCCATCGAAGCTCCGCGCATTGAACTTCAGGTCGTGTGGATGACTCGCGCGGATCGCGACGAGCAGCGCCACCGCGAGATGCGTCGGATCATAGCGCTCCCGGTCAACGACGCGAAACCGCAGCCCGCGGAGCTCCACGCCGTCGTACTTGCGATCGGTTGGCGCGCGCGGCGTGAAGTCGACCGTCGTGACCTCGACCCCGGCGAGGGCCGCGGCCGGCAGCGCACGCTGCACGGCTTTCGCATCGAGCCACGGCGCGCCGATCACCTGAAACGCGAAGCTCGTCCCCCGCCCCACCGACAGGTTGGTGCCCTCGAACAGGCAGATCCCCGGGTAGTGCAGCGCGCTTTCCAGGTCGGGCATGTTGGGCGATGGCTTCACCCACGGCAGGCCCGTGGCATCGAACCCCATGGTACGGGTCCATCCGGCGGCGGGCACGACGACCAGGTCGGCCCCGATGCCGGCGACGTCGTTCGCCATGCGTGCCAGCTCGCCGAGCGTCATCCCGTGACGCATCGCCACCGGCAGGAACCCGACCAGGACCGAGTCGGGATTCGCGAGCCTGGTCCCAACGTTGCCCTGCACGTCGCGGCCGCCGACGGGATCGGGACGATCGAGGACGACGACACGCTTGCCAGCCCGCGCCGCATCGCGCATCAGTGACGCCGCGGTCGCGATGTAGGTGTAATACCGGGCCCCGATGTCCTGGAGATCGACGAGCAGAACGTCGATCGAGTCGAGCGCGGCACGAGCCGCCGCGCGCGATCCCCCGTACAGGCTATAGATTGGAAGACCGGTGGCGGAGTCGACCCCGTCGGGCAAGCCGGGCCGGTCTTCGGTGCCCCGGAAACCGTGTTCAGGTGAGAACAGCGCCGTTGGCCGTTGGCCGTTGGCCAAGAGCACGTCGACGTCGCGGCGACCCTGGCGGTCGATGCCCGTATGATTGGTCAGCAGCCCGAGGCGCTTGCCGGCGATGAGGTGGGCAGAGTCGGAGACCAGCACCTCGATGCCGGGACGCACCTGCGCTCCTGTTGGCGGAGCGCAGGCGATTGCAACCAATAACCACATGAGATGATGCGCGCGCATAAACTCCTGGTAATCGTAGTCGCGTTGGTGGCCGCCTGTGCCGCCCCGGTCGCTCCCCGGCCGACACCCGCACCGGCCTCGGCCGATGCCGTGCTCGCCTCACTCTCCACGCGCCAGAAAGTCGCCCAACTCGTCGTCCCCTGGCTCGCCGGAAGTTATGCGGCCTTCGATGACTCTGCTTTCCAGGTCGCCACGCGCTGGGTGGATTCGCTCCAGGTGGGCGGCATCATCATCTCCGTCGGGTCGCCCTTCGACATCGCGGCGAAGCTCAACACGCTGCAGCGGCGCTCGCGGCTGCCGCTCCTCATTTCGGCGGACCTCGAGTATGGCGCCGCAATGCGCGTCGTGGGCGCAACGGGATTCCCTGCCATCATGGCGGCGGGCGCCACGGGCGAC
>DATHDT010000074.1:0-5327 GCA_035318905.1 Gemmatimonadales bacterium
GGACGGTGCTCGCCCCGGCGCTCGCGCAGGGCGCCGAGCTGCTCCGCGCCAGTCCCGAGATCGCCGATCGGGTCTTGGTGGTCTTCACCGACGGTGAGGGCCACGACTCGCTCGCGAGCGCGCTGCGCGAAGCGAAGCGGCTCGGTGACCTCGGCATCCATCTGATTCTCGTGTCCGAAGGGGGGCGCGATCCCGCGCGCATCCCCGTGCGCGACGAGCGCGGTGCGCTGGTTGCCTGGCAGCGCGACGCCGACGGCACCATCATCGAAACCAGCCGCCACGACGAGGTGTTGGGCGCCGTGGCGGACGCGGCCCAGGGGACCCTCGTCGCCGCCGAGCTGCCCGATCAGGCGGGCGCCGTGCGCGACCTGGTGGCGTCGTACAAGCGCGCTACCGCCACCGAGAGCCGGACGCAACGAGGCCGGCCGCGCGCCTGGATCCCGCTGCTGCTCGCCGTCATGGTGATCGGCGTGCAGACGGCCACGCGCCGCACGGCGGCGCTCGTCGGTCTCGCGTTATTCGTGGCGCTGCCCGCCGACGCGCAGCAGGCGCCCCCGGCCGCGCCGACGCGCCCGCGTTCGGCGGCTGAAAAAGCGTGGGATCGGGGCAACGCCGCCGACGCCGCGCGCGCCTACGTCGCGGAGCTGTCGGTGCGCCAGGACGACGACACCGCGTGGTACAACGCCGGCACGGCGGCTCTCGCGGCTGGGGATGCGGATGCGGCGCGCGCGAACCTGGCACGCGCGGCCGCATCCCTCGATCCCGATGTGCGGTTCCGCGCCCTGTACAACCTCGGATTGCTCGCGCTCGCGCAAGCGCGCTCGGACACCGCGAGCCGCGACGCGCACCTCGCCGATGCGGAGCGTGCGTACCGCGAGGCCCTGCTCCTGAAGCCCCGGCATCTGCCCGCCAAGTGGAACCTCGAGCTCGTGAATCGCATGCACCGGTCGAGCTCCTCCCGCCCGCCGCCGCGGCCGTCTCCGTCACCCTCCGGCGGCGGCGCGCCCGATCAGTCACGTGGCAGCGGGGCGAGCCCCCCGCCGCCTCCGGGCGGCGCGTCCGGCGGGCTCAACGAGGCGCAGGCGGACCAGGTGCTGCGCTCAATCGGCCAGGAGGAGTTGCGCACGCGCAAAGACCGCACGGGACGCGCGCGCCGCGCCGTCCCCGCCGGAGTGAAAGACTGGTGACCGCGGGCCTGCTGCTCGCTGTCGTGTCGGCGTTCACGCTGCAGGGGGTCGAAGTGACGGCGAGCGTGGATCGCACCCGCGTGACGGTGGGCGAAGAGGTGATGCTCACCGTACGGGCACGCACCCGCTCGACGGAGCAGCTCGAGATCCTGCTGCCCGCGCTCGCGGGGTTCGCGATTGTCGGGTCACGCGACCTCACGGAGGTCGCGATGAGCGGCACGGCGGGACCGGTGCGGACCACCGTCCGCGAGCTGCAGCTGCGCGCGGAGCAGGCCGGCGCCGTCTTGATCGGCCCCGTGCGCGTGCGTCAGGGCGAGAATACGGTCGCGACGGAGCCGATCCTCATCACCGTCGACAGCGCGGCGGCCGGCGTCGCCACGGCGCTGAGTCCGCTGGTGCGCGGCCTGCTCGAGACCGCAGACGCGCCGCGTCGCGCGGACGAGGTGGCGCTGACCGTGATCGTGCCCGACGACACTGTCCTGGTCGGTCAGCAAACGGATCTGGTCGCGGCCGCATGGGTGCCCCGGGATCTGCGAGAACGCATGCGCCGCGCTCCCGTGCTCACGCTCGTCACGCCCGAGGGCGTGTGGGCGTATCCGCCCTCCACACCGGCGGCGGTCGCGGCTTCACGCCTCGTGGCCGGGAAGTGGATGGACCTCTTCATCACGCACCAGATCGTGTTTCCGCTGGCGCCGGGCCGCGTCACCGTGTCGCCGGCCTCGGTCGACTACGCGGTCCCCGTGACCTTCTCCTTCTTCAGCCGGGAGGAGCGATACACCCTGCGCAGTGACTCGGTGGCGATCATCGTCCTGCCGCTGCCGGCGGCGGGGCGGCCCGCCGGAGATCGCGGGGTCGTGGGGCAGGGGCTGACGCTCGATCTGCGGATCGAGCCGGCAGAGACGCGGGTGGGGGAACCGCTGGAAGTGGCCGCGACGGTGACCGGGGTCGGCAACGTCGCCCTCTGGCCCGAGCCCGTGGTGCGTTGGCCCGTGGGATTCCGCGGCTATCCGGCCGAGACCGAGGTGCGCCTCGCGTCCACGCAGGGGCGGGTCGGCGGGAGCAAGACATTTCGATTTCTGGCTGTCCCCGATTCCGCCGGCAGCGTCGTGCTGCCCGAGGTGCGGTACGACTATTTCGACATCGGCGCGGGACGTTACCAGACGGCGATCGCGGCTCCCAGAGTTCTCGCGGTGGCGGCGGGAGCGGAGCCTCGCGCCGCGCGGGCGTTGCCGCCGCTGCTCCCTCGCGGAGAGGAGCCCTGGGCAGAGCGGCTGGCGGGCGGACTCGGGATGACCGGGTGGCTCGCGATCGCGCTGCTGCCGCCGTTGCTCGTATGGTTGCGGCGGCGGCGGCCCGAGCCCCTGCACGTGGCGGGGGACCAAACGTCCCCGGCCGGTGACGGCACACGGCTCGGACGGCTCGAACATGACTTTCTCACAGTGCTCGCGAGCCACGTCCCAGACGCGTTCGCGCGCGACGGCGACGGCCTGGCCCAGGCGCTGCGCGCCGCCGGGATCGACAGCGCCGTCGCCGATCACGTGAAGCGGCTGCGCGACCGGCTGCGGGCCGCGCGGTACGGCCCGCGCGGGCTGGGTGATGCGGCGGAGCTGGCCGCGGAGATCGAACAGGTGCTGCGCGTGCTGGGCGCCGAGTCGGGAGGTCGACGCCGGCATCGCATCATCGTCGGCGTCGCGCTGTTCCTGGCGGCTGCCTCGACGCTCCAGGCGCAGGCGCACAGCGCGGAAGCGCTGTACGAGGCGGGCGCGTTGCGCGCGGCGGCCGACTCGTTCGCCGCGCGCGCGGCGGCGGAGCCGGCAGTCGCCGCGCACTGGTATAACCTCGGCGCCACGCTCTATCGCGCCGGCGCGGACGGCAAGGCGACGGCGGCGTGGACCATCGCGACGCGGCTCGCGCCGCGGGACGCGGTGATTCGGCGGGCGCGTCGTCTCCTCCCCGCGCCCGATCTCGCGAGCGAGCAACTCCTCGCCGTCGGTTGGGCGACCCCCGGCGAGTGGGCACTGGTCGTCGCGGCGGCGTGGGGGATGCTGTGGCTCCTGGCCCTGGGCGCGGCGGCGGAGCGGCGACGCCGCGCGGTGTTGATGGTCGTCCTCGCCGCGGTGGTGGCGGGCGCGGCCGCGCTGGGCGCCGCCGAACAGCGGCGCCGCGCGCGGACGCTGGCGGTCGTGGTCGCGAGCGACCTCCCCGTCCGCGCCGCGCCCTACGGAGGGGCCAGCGCCGCGGCCACCGTCCACGCGGGCGCCGCCCTGATCGTGGGACAGCGGTACGGGCGCTGGGTGGAAGTGCGCCGCCCTGACGGCGTGCGCGGTTGGGTGCTGGCAGGTGAGATTGTACAGCTGTGACCGCGCCTCCCCGGACCCCGTCTCGCGTGCAGGTTCTGCCCGCGCAGGTCGCCGACCAGATCGCCGCCGGCGAGGTGGTCGAGCGGCCGTCGTCTGTCGTGAAGGAGCTGGTCGAGAACGCGCTTGACGCGGGCGCGCGCGCCATCCGCGTCGAGCTCGAGGATGGCGGCAAGACGCTGATCCGCGTGAGCGACGACGGGCAGGGTATGGATCGCGAGGATGCCGCCCTCGCGCTGCAGCGCCACGCCACGAGCAAGATCCGCACGGCCGCCGATCTGATCGGCGTCGCGACCTTCGGATTCCGCGGCGAAGCGCTGCCGGCCATCGCGTCGGTGTCGCGCTTCGAGATCGAAACCTCTGCCGACGGCGTCACCGGCACGCACGTCCGCGTAACGGGTGGCAAGGTCGAGGCCGTGGAGGATGCGGTCCGGCAACGCGGCACGACCATCACGGTGCGCGCGCTGTTCTTCAACACGCCCGCGCGACGCAAATTCCTCCGCGCCACCGCGACCGAAACGCGCGCTGCCGTCGAGGCCGTCACCGTCCTCGCCCTCACGCGGCCCGATGTGGCCGTTGCGTTGACCAGTGACGGACGCGCGCTCCTCGACTGTCCACCCGCCGTCCAGCTCATCGATCGCGTGCGAGCCCTGTGGGGGCGTGAGGTGGCCGACACGCTGTTGCCCGTGTCGCATCGCGAGGGGCCACTCGAAGTGAACGGGTTCGCCCAACGCCCCGCGCAAGCTCGTCCCGCCGGGCGGAAGGGCTACGTATTCGTGCGCGGGCGTCCGATCCGCGATCCGTTCATCCTGCGCGCGGGCGAAGCGGGCTACCGGTCAACGGTGGCGCCGGGAGACCGGCCGTCCTTGGTACTCTTCCTCGACCTCCCCGGCGACGCCGTGGATGTAAACGTCCATCCCGCGAAACTCGAGGCGCGCTTTCGCGACAAGTTCTTCGTCGAAAAAGTGGTGGAGGAGTCGGTGCGGGCGGCGTTGGCGCCCTTAGCCGCCGCCGCTCCGCTGACAGGTGTCGGGGGTCAGGGGTCAGGGACGCCCTGGGCCGGCAGCGGCGTCGATCTGCCGGGCGGTGTGCCGCTGGAACTCTTCGCCCGCAACCTAACACGTGACACCAGACACCTAACACCGCCACTGTTGCAAGTCTTCGATACCTACATCCTCTTCCAAACCGAATCCGGTGTGGCGATCGTGGACCAGCACTCGGCGCACGAGCGCGTGCTGTACGAGGATGTGATGCGCCAGCTCACGGGGGACGGCGTGCCGGCGCAGCGGTTGCTCCTCCCGCTCACCCTCGACTTCAGTCCCCCCGAGCTCGAGGCGATCGACGCCCATCGCGAGCTGCTGCAGCGCGTCGGATTCGAGATCGAGCCCTTCTCCGGGCGCAGCGTCGTGATTCACACCGTGCCGAACCCGCACCCCCGGTTCGACGCGGCGCGTTGCCTCCAGGAGCTCGTCTCGGACCTCGCGGGCGGGCGGTTCGGCGGATGGCAGAACCGGCTCGAGCGGTTTGCGGCTACCTACGCCTGCCGGGCTGCGATCAAGGCCGGCAATCGCCTCGACGTCGACGAGATGCGGGAGCTGGTCGTTCGCCTCCTCACCGCGACGCTGCCCGCGCACGATGTCCACGGCCGGCCGAGCATGGTGCAGCTGCCCAAGGACGAGTTGGAGCGCCGGTTTGGAAGGACCTGACACCCGGCACCTGACGCCTGTCCTGGTGGGCCCCACGGCCGTCGGCAAAACCGCCGTCGCAGTGGCGCTCGCCGCAC
>DATHDT010000075.1:0-4075 GCA_035318905.1 Gemmatimonadales bacterium
GACCGGAACGCAGTTCGTGCAAGGGTCGGTGTTGTGGGATCGCCCGGCGGGTCGCCTCAGCCTGGCCCCCGGTCCGTCGCTCGAGCGGTCGGGCCTGTCGGGGCACGTGTTCCTCGACGAGAACGCCAATGGCCGCCGCGACGTCGGCGAGCCGGCGCTCCCCAACGTGCGGGTGCTCGTAGGCTCCGTGGGCACCCATAGCGACACGGCGGGCAGCTACCGCGTGTGGGACCTGGTGCCGTTCGAGCCGATCTTCGTGACGATCGACTCCCTCTCCCTCGAGTCGCCGCTGCTCGTGCCCGCGTTCTCTCGCGCGAGCATCGTGCCCGGGCCGAATCGCTTCCGCACGCTGGACATCCCCGTCGTGCAGGCCGGCGTGATCGAGGGCCGCGTGACGCGCGAAGGTCGTGGGGTGGGTGGTGTGACGCTCGTCTTGACCGACAAGCGCTCCGGTACGCGGCGGACGCTCGTGACGTTCACCGACGGCGCCTTCTACCTGCTCGGCGTGAAGCCCGGCGACTACGCGTTGACGGTGGACGAGCGCGTGCTGGATGCCCTGGGGGCTGATGCCGCGCCGCTGTCGTTCCAGCTGGTCCCCACGCCTGACGGCGTCGGGCGGTCCGATCTGGAGCTTCGCCTCAAGCCGAGGTTCTAGCCGAGACCAGCTCTCGCAGCAGCGTTTCCAGCTTTGCGAAATCGAAGGGTTTCACCAGCGACGGCACGCCGGACTCTTGCAGCAGGGCGACGGTGTCGGGGGCGAACGAGTCTCCGGTGGCGAGGATCAGGCGACTCACCATCGCGGGGTGCTCCTGGCGGAGTCGCTCGAGGAACTGCCGGCCGTTCATGCCCGGCATCCGCACGTCCGAGAGAATGACGTCGAAGCGTCGCTCGCGCAGCACGCGCAACGCCTCGACGCCGTCGGCCACGGCGGTGGCGTCGATCCCGCGCCGCTTCAGGAAGTTCAGGACGGCGCGCCGCAGCCCCTCCTCGTCGTCGACGATGAGCACCGTCAGCAATTCGTCGGGCAGGACCGGCCCGATCATCGGTCCGGGCGTCAGGCGCCGGCGCGCGCGCTGGTCGCGCGGCAGCTCCACGGTGAACACAGCGCCCCGCTCCGCCCGATTCGGGTCGGAGTCGACCCAGATGCGGCCGCCGTGATCGTGCACGATGCCGTAGCAAATCGACAGCCCCAGTCCCGTCCCTCGCCCCTCCGGTTTGGTCGTGAAGAAGGGATCGAAGATCCTCCCCTGGATGTCGTGCGGGACGCCCGGGCCTGTGTCGACGACCTGCAGACGCACGCGCTCGTCCGCGGCCGCCGTGCGGATCGTGATCTCGCGACGCCATTCCACGGTCGTCAACGCCTGCTCGGCATTGATGAGGAAGTTGAGCAGCATCTGCTGCATCTCCGACCCGTTTGCCCACGCGGTCGGGTCGCTCGGGTCGAGCTCGAGGGTCACCTTGATGTTGAGTGTCGTGAGGTGGTAGGAGCGGAGCGCGTAGGTCCGGCGCACGACGGCGTTCAAGTCGACGAGGGCTCGCTCCCGGCCGCCGGCGCGCGCGAAGGCGAGCAAGTTCGACGTGATGCGGCCGATGCGCGTCGCTTCGTCGTACATCATCTGCACCGTCTCCCGCTGCTCGGGCGGCAGGTCGTCGAGCAGCAGAGTCTGCGCGAAGCCGGAGATGATCGCCGCCGGGTTGTTGATCTCGTGGGCCACGCCGCTGACGAGCTGGCCCATCGCGGCGAGCTTCTCGGCCTGCTGCAGCTGCGCCTGCGTGCGCCGGTGATCCGTGACGTCGCGCGCCAGCGCCAGGACTTTGGTTACCCGTGGCCCCTCGCGCACGGGGGCGTACAGAATGGCGCTCACGCCGTCCGCGCCCCCGGGCGTCTGGTAGGGCACCTCGAACTGTCGCAGCTCGCCGCTGAACGCCGCCGCGAGGTTCTCGCGCGCGAAGGCGGCCGCGGTCGCGTCGAGCCGCTGAAACACCGACTGGTCGGGCGCGAACATCCGTCGACCCGCAGCGTTGGAATCGAGGACGCGGCCGCCCTGGTCGAGCACGACGATCGCATCGGGGACCGACTCCATCACGAGGCGCAGGCTGTGCTCGGCCGACGCCGTCGCCGCGAGCGAGCTCATGAGGGACCGTGTTTGATGGGCCACCTCTTCCTCGAGCAGCGCCGCGTAGCGGCGGTCGGCGCCCAGGGAGTAGAGCACGCGGGCGCCGATGATCGCGATCCCGATCCCGACGATGACGGCGGTGTCCGGGGCTCGCTCGGGCCGCATGATCGCGGCGATGGCGAGGCCGGCCATCCCCACGAGTCCCACCACGATCGCCACCGTGCGGGCGGCGGGGCCGAGGACGGCTCCGGGGTGCGCGGTGGCGCCGCGATGGGTCGCGTGGTCGGGCGCGATCGCGGCCGCGGCCGCGATCGTCAGCAGCCCGGCATCCCACGTGAGATCGAGGAGACCGCCGGTCTGGTAGGAGCCACGCAGGGCCACGACGGCATACACGAGATTGCCGACGGCGAAGAAGACCACGCCCGGGAGCACTAGGGCCGCGGTGGCAATCGGGAAGACCGAGCGGCGCAGCATCTGAATCAGCACCATCCACAGCACCATGATCCCGCCCGTCGACCAGCAGATGCTGGTGATCAGCGCGAGCACCGATCCGCCCGAATCGAAGAGCGGTTCCAGCAGGAACTCGTAGGCCAGCGCGCCCGCGATGAACGTGACGAGGATGGTGTCGAGGATGAGCTCGGGATCGGGCCGGCGCGTCGGTTGCCCGCGGAGCAGGGTGGTGACGCCCAGCGCGAAGCAGGGATAGATGCCGAGGTACCCGACGTCCGCGAGGGAGGGGAACACCGGCGGCGTCCCGAGCCACACGTCGTGGTAGGTCCAGAAGAGCTGCCCGGCAAAGAAGGACACGCACCCGGCGCCGATCCACTGCCATGTGTGGCGTTCCTCCACCTGTGCGATGCGCCGTGCGGCGAGGAAGCAACAGTACGCGCCGTACGCCGACGCCCACAGCCAGCAGAGATCGGTGACGAGCGCGATCGTCGGCCGGTCGCGCGGCGGGAACGCGTACAGCAAGAGGATCCCCGCGAAGGACAGCGCGGCGATGATGGCCAGCAGGCGGGCGGGGCGACTCAGCGGGATCACGCGGGACTCCGGGAGTAACCTAACCGCATTATGTTTCGCCGCCAATGAACCGTCTCGGATGGATACACACCGCCGAACACTCGCTCGGGGAGTGGGACACGCTCGCCGCGCTCGCGCGCGACGTGCGTACGAGCGGATTGGATCGGACCCTCGTGTGCGGCATGGGGGGATCGAGCCTCGCGCCGCAGGTGCTTGCCGCCAGCACCGCGCGCCCGCGCGCGCCGCTGCACGTGCTGGACAGCACGGATCCCGCCGCGGTGCTGGCGGCGGAGCGGGCGGGAGATCCCGCTCGCACGCTGTTCGTGATCGCGAGCAAATCGGGCACGACCGTCGAGACGCTTGCCTTCTATCGGTACTTCGCGACGCGGGCACGGCCCGAGCAGTTCGTCGCCATCACGGACCCCGGTACGCCGCTCGAAACGCTCGCGAAGACCCAAGGCTTTCGCGCCGTCGTCGCCCATCCCGCCGACGTCGGCGGCCGCTACGCCGCGCTCACCGCCGTCGGCATGCTGCCCGCGGCACTGCTCGGACTCGACGGCCGCACGTTGCTCGAGCGCGCGTGCGCGCTCGACCCGGCGCGCGCGAAGGCGTTTGGGGCCCAGCTCGCGCAAGTCGTGAGCGCCGGGCGCGATAAGCTCGCGCTCCGGCCGCCCGCCGCCGTCGCCACGGTGGCGGATTGGATCGAGCAGCTGGTCGCGGAAAGCTCGGGCAAGGATGGTCGAGGGGTGATCCCGGTCGTGGACGATCCGGTGGGCGACACCCGCCCGGATACACAGGTCGTGACCGATATCTCGGGCGACCCCCTGGACCTCGGCGTCGAGTTTCTGCGGTGGGAATACGCGACCTGGGAGATGTGCGAGCGTCTCGGTGTCAACGCGTTCGACCAGCCCGACGTCGATGAGGCCAAGCGATTCGCG
>DATHDT010000076.1:0-2134 GCA_035318905.1 Gemmatimonadales bacterium
CGACAAGCCTGTGATCATCGGAATCCTGAACGTCACGCCGGACTCGTTTTCGGACGGCGGTCGTTTGACGACGGTGGAGGCGGCTGTTGCGCACGCGGAAAAGCTGATGGCGGACGGCGGAAAGGTCTTAGACGTCGGCGGCGAGTCCACCCGGCCCGGGGCGCCGCCGGTCCCGGCCCGGGAAGAGATCGACCGCGTCGTGCCCGTTATCCGGGAGCTGGTCCGCCGCGGAGTCGCCCCCGTCTCCGTGGACACCCGCAAGGCGGACGTGGCCCGCGCGGCGCTCGACGCGGGCGCGGCCGTCGTGAACGACGTTTCCGGCCTGGCATTCGACCCGGGGCTGGCCGGCGTGGTAGCCGGCGCCGGGGCCGGCCTCATCGTGATGCACATGCGGGGCACGCCGGACACGATGGACGATCTGTCGACCTACGCACACGTCGCCCCCGAGGTGGCCGCCGAGCTGGGGGAGGCTGCGGCGCGCGCCGAGCGGGCAGGGGTGGAGCGGGAGCGCATCGTCGTCGACCCCGGGTTCGGGTTCGCCAAGACGGCGACCCAGAACCTTCGCCTGCTCGATGAACTGGCCACGATCGTGGCGTTGGGGTATCCTGTAGCGGTCGGTCCGTCGCGCAAGCGGTTCCTCGGCGCTGTTACCGGGCGACCGGTGGAGGATCGGGACCGCGCGACCGCTGTGGCTTGCGCCCTCGCCTGGGAGCGAGGGGCGCGGCTCTTCCGGGTCCACGACGTCGCCACGACGCGCGAGGCCCTCACCCTGGCGAGCGCTACGACGAACCCATGAACGTCGACGCCTTTAAATTCCTCGCCCCGCGGCTCTGGCCGGACGTCTTCGAGATCCTGCTCGTGGCGTTCGTCATCTACCGCTTCCTGCTCTTCCTCGTGGGCACGCGGGCGCTGCAGATCGTCGTGGGTCTCGTGATCCTCTCGCTGGCCTACTTCGTGGCGGTGTTCGCGAAGTTCACGATGATCAGCTCGCTGCTCGGCGTCGTCTTCACGTACGGCGCGTTCGCGGCCGTCGTCGTCTTCCAACCGGAGCTGCGCAACGCGCTCGCCCGGATCGGGCAGGCGCGCTTCATGCGCGTATTCTCGCGAGGGGATCGCCAGTCGGTGGCGGAGGAGATCGCCGAGGCGCTCGACCGCCTGTCGCGCGCCGGCACCGGGGCGATCATCGCGATCGAAGGAGACATCGGCCTCGAGGAGTTCATCACGACGGGCGTGCCGATGGAGGCCAAAGTGTCGGCGGACCTCGTGACCACCATCTTCACGCCCTACTCGCCGCTGCACGACGGCGCCGTGCTCGTGCGCGGCGATCAGATCATCGGGGCGGGGTGCGTCCTGCCGCTGACCCAGTTCAAGGTGAACGACAAGTCGCTCGGCACGCGGCACCGGGCCGCGATCGGTCTGTCGGAAGAAACGGATGCGACCGTGCTCGTCGTTTCCGAAGAGACGTCGACGATCTCCATCGCGAGCCACGGGTTGTTGTACCGCCATCTCACGCCGCCGCAGGTCCGCGACCTCCTCTCGGGCGTCGTGTCGCACCTCGAAGGCGGCGAACGGGTGACCGCGCCTGTCACCTGAGCGGCCGCCGTACCGGGCGGCTGCCGCCGTCGCCGTCCTGGTCCTCGTCGGCTACGTCATCACGCTCGCGCCCTCCGTCACGCTGTGGGACGCGGGCGAATTCATCACCGCCTCCCGAGTCCTCGGGATCCCGCACCCGCCGGGCACGCCGCTCTTCGTGATGCTGGGTCACGTGTGGGGCGAGGTGCTGCAGATCGGGCAGTATGCGTGGCGGCTCAATCTGATGAGCGCCTGCTTCTCGGCGGCGGGGGCGGGGTGCTTCTTCCTCGTGGTGCATCGCGTCCTCGCGGGCGAAGCGGCGATGCTGCGCCTGGGCGGCGCGGCCGCGGCCGCCGTGATCTCCGCGTTCACGTTCACCGTCTGGCAAAACAGCAACGAAACCGAGGTCTACACGGTGGCGACGTTCAGCATCGCCGCCATCTGCTGGTTGTGTCTCCGCTGGCGCGATGCGCGCGGTGGCGCGCGCGCGCCCCATTACCTGCTGCTCATCGTCTATCTCGCCGCGCTGTCGATCGGCAACCACCTGCTCGCGTTGCTGGTG
>DATHDT010000077.1:0-7743 GCA_035318905.1 Gemmatimonadales bacterium
CCCAGGCGGCGAACTCCGCCTCGATCCAAACGCCGCCCGCCGCGGTGGCGCGCCCGCGGACCGCCAGCGACTCGCCGCCGGGGGGCCGCCGGTTCGCAACGCTGATATCTTGCAAGTCCGCGAGCGTGACGAGCGACTCGCCGACCCAGACGCCGAGGGTGGCGTCGCGCACGAGGGGAACGGGCTGGCTGTCGGCGTGGTACCACAACGACCACCGGCGTTGCTCGTCGAGATCGAACCGCAGTCCCCCCACTCCTGTCGCCGGCCCGCCGGGCGGCGGGATCCGAGGTGAGCGCCACAGTCCGGCGGAGGCCGCTCCAGTCAGGAGAACGAACGTGCGTCGATCCACAGCCTCAATGTTGGTCGTGCTGGCAGCTTTGTCTACGCCGCTCGCCGCGCAGATCGATTCCGCGCGGGTTGCCGCGCCGGAACCGGCGCGGGGGAAGAGCGCGATCGGCGTCGGCTTCGCCGCCACGCTCGGCAACAGTTGGCAGATCGAGAGCGGGGAGATCGGCTACGTGCGCCGCTCGACGCACGGCTTGGTGGGCGCGGTGTCGATCGGCGCCCGGTTCGGTGCCTTCATCGACGAGGGCGCGATTCTCGGCGGCAACCGCGGCTTCGTGTTCGCGACCACACTCGCGGCGCGCACGGCCCGCCTCGGGCTCGCCGAGCTGGGCGATGAGCAGAATGTCACGTTGATCGGTTTCGACGTCACCGTCGAAGCGACGGGGTATCTCACCGCCAACTCTCCGCTGCCGCAGGGCTCCTCGTGGGGCGCGGTCGCCGTGTTACCGGGACTGCGCGTCGGCGGAGGCGACGGTCCAACGTACGGACTGGTGATCGGGCCGACGTGGTTCTTCGGTGGTCCGGAGGTCGAAGTGCGCGGCTTGCTGGCCTTCCGCGTCGAGGCGCCGCTGGCGCGCCGGGAGCGCCATCCCTAGGTTAGCGGCCAATGGCCGCACCGCAGCTCGAATCCGATCATCCCGGCCTCGGCGTCCTCGCTGAGGTCGCCCGCGTCCTGGCCGACGGCCCCCCGCTCGAGGTGGGGATGAACGGTGTCGTCTCCGTCTTGCGCCGGGGCCTGGCGCTCCGCCGCTGCCGCCTCTGGCTCCGGTCCGCCGACGGCTCGCGCTATGTCCCCATCGCCACACCCGGGGACGAAGCGTTGCTCCCCGGTTTTTCGGCGCCCGTCGCCCAGTGGGTCGCTGCCGGCCCCCACCAGGAGCCGGCCCCGGGCGGCACGCTGGTGCGCTTGCCGCTGGTGCACGACGGCGCGCCCCTGGGTTGCTTCGAGGTCGTCATCCCCGATGGACGTCATGAGCGCATGGCGCACGACGTGCTGGTCGTCGTGGCGCAGATGCTCGCGCCGGTCCTCGCCGCCACGGAGTTGTCGCAGGACCTCGCCTCCGAAGTCGCCCTGCGCACGCGCGAGCTCGAATCGCAACGCAACTTCGCCGCCCGCATCATCGATTCACTGCCCCTCGGGCTGTATGTGATCGACCGCGAGTACCAGATCCGCGCGTGGAACCGCAAGCGAGAGACGGGCACGCAGGGCGTGTCGCGGGAAGAAGCCCTGGGACGGGGCGTGTTCGAAGTGCTCGACCGTCAGCCCCGCGATCTGCTGCAGAAAGAGTTCGACCGCGTGTTCGCGACCGGCGAGATCCAGCAGGTGGAAATGGAGTCCGCGACAACGGGCGAGCCGCGTCACTACCGCATCACCAAGATCCCGATGCGCCTGGACGGCGACGAGATCTCGCACGTGATCACGATCGGCGAGGACCTGACCGCGTGGCGGCAGGCGCAGCAGCGCCTCACGCAGACCGAGAAGCTCGCCGCCCTGGGTCAGCTCGCCGCCGGCGTCATGCATGAGATCAACAACCCGCTCGCGACGATTCTCGCCTGCAGCGAAGCGCTCGCCCTCCGCCTCGAGGACCTGCCGCCCGGGGAGCGGCACGCGCAGGAGGAGTACATCAAGATCATCGACACCGAGGTGCAGCGCTGCCGGCGCATCGTCGACGGCCTGCTCGACTTCTCACGTCCCAAGTCGGGGCACAAGCGCACCGTCGACATCAACGCGGTCATCGAACAGACCTTGTTCCTTCTGAAGCACCACGAGCGCTTCAAGCGCCTCAGCGTCGAGCGCCAGTTCGGGACCGGGTTGGGGGCGCCGATGGCGGACGCCGAGCGGCTGATTCAGTGCTTCATGGCGCTGATGCTCAATGCGCTCGACGCCATGAACGCGCGCGGCCTGCTCACCGTGCGCACGGGACCGAACCCCAATCGCGGCGACGAGATCCTGATCGAGTTCATCGACACCGGGACCGGGATCTTGCAGGACGACCTCAGCAAGATTTTCGAGCCGTTCTTCACGACCAAGCCGCAGGGACGCGGCACGGGACTCGGCTTGTCGGTCGCGTACGGCATCGTGGAGGAGCACCGCGGACGCATCGAAGTGGAGTCTCAGGTCGGCGTCGGGAGCAACTTCAAAGTGTATCTCCCGGTCGTATGAAGATTCTCGTGGTCGAAGATGACAAGACGGTCGGCGAGTACGTGCGCCGCGGGCTCGACGAGGCCGGCTATCACGCCGAGCTGGTGGGCGACGGCGACCAGGGTCTGCGCCTCGCCACCGGCGGACACTTCGACTTGCTCGTCCTCGACCTGCGGCTCCCCAAACTCTCGGGGATCGAGGTGCTGCGCACGCTGCGCGATCGGGGGAACGGGCTGCCCGTGCTCGTCCTGACGGCTCAGGACGCCGTGGATTTCAAAGTGCAGGCGCTGCGGATGGGCGCCGATGATTACGTGACGAAGCCGTTCGCGTTCGAGGAATTGCTGGCGCGCGTCGAGGCGCTCGGCCGGCGCCCCAAGGCGATCACGCCGCCCGTGCTCAAGGTGTCGGATCTCGCGCTCGACACCGGGAGCCGCGCGGTCACGCGCGGCGACCGGCCGATCGAGCTCACGCCCAAGGAGTACGCGGTGCTCGAGTACCTGATGCGTCACCAGGGGCGCGTCATGTCGCGCACGCTGATCACCGAGTATGCCTGGGACTACCATTTCGATCCCGGCACCAACATCGTCGACGTGGTGATCACGCGGCTGCGCAAGAAGATCGACCAGGGCCGCGAGCCCAAGCTGATCCACACGGTGCGCGGCGTGGGTTACGTCGTGCGGGCGTAGGGATGGAGACGATCCGCGGCCGGCTCACCGCGTGGTACTCCATCGCGCTGGTCGGGACGCTGGCCGCGTTCGCCGTGGTGCTGTACGTCACTCGGCGCAACGCTTCGTTCGAGGACCTCGACCGCCGCATCCAGTCGGAGGCGGCGCTGTCGGCGGGGATTCTCGCGGAGAGTTACGGCTCGCGCGGCGTCCTCCTCGTCCGCGACACGCTGATCCCGGAGCTCGCCGCGGTCCTCGAGGCGATCCCGGACTTCCTGATCATCACACATGCTGACGGGCGCGTCCTGTTCGCCTCGTCGGACGCGCGCGCCACCTTCGGCGCGTTCGAGCAGCTCACCAGCCTCGTCAAATCCGCGGCCGGCGGCCGGGCGGCCGGCGCCACGTGGATCCCGCCCAACGGTCCCGCCGTCCGGTATGTCGTTCGCCCCCTCACGGGGGCCGGTCCGCAGTTCGGCGCGGTGCTCGCGGGGGCCTCCACCCAGGGCGCCGAGCTGGGGTTGCAGCAGCTGCTCTCCACGCTGGTCGTGATGATCGTCATCGGCGTCTTCCCCGCCGTGTTCGTCGGGCGCTGGATCGCGCAGCGCGCGCTCGAGCCGGTGGATCAAATCATCACGGAGGTCCGCGAGATCACGGACGGGCGGAGTCTGCACCGGCGACTCGCCGTCCCGATGGTGCGCGACGAGCTGGGGCGACTCGCGGAAACGCTCAATCAGATGATGACGCGCCTCGAACGCAGCTTCGCCGCCTTGCGGCGCTTCACGGCGGATGCGAGCCACGAGCTCAAGACGCCGCTGACGGTCGTCCGGGCCGGCGTCGAGCGCGCGATCACACGGCCTGACGTGCCGCAGGAGACGCTCGCGGCGCTCGAAGAAACCCTGCAGGAAGTCAATCGCATGACAGAGCTGCTCGACTCGCTCCTCACGCTGGCGCGCGCCGACGAAGGGCGCGCCGAGCTGCATCGCGAGCCGGTCGACCTCCGGGCCATCGTCGCTGAGGCGGGGGAGACGGGGGACCTGCTCGCCGACCACGCCGGCGTCGCCATTGAGATCCGGACGCCGCCCCAACCCCTGGTCCTCGCCGTGGACCGGAGCCGCGTGCGCCAGCTGCTCCTCAACCTGATCGAGAACGCGGTGAAATACACGCCACGCGGAGGCAACGTCTCCGTGCAACTGGGCGCGAGCGACGGGGAGGTGCGCCTCACCGTGGCCGACAGCGGCATCGGGATCGCGCCCGGGGATCTGCCACACGTCTTCGACCGCTTCTGGCGCGCCGACTCGGCGCGCACCCGCACCGGGGAGCGGCCCGGCGCCGGTCTCGGTCTCGCGATCAGCAAGTGGATCGTCGAAGCCCACGGCGGCGCTATCGAAGTGCAGAGCCGGCCGGGCCGCGGGACGACGTTCACGGTCACGTTCCCCCGCGGCGACGCGTAAGCCTCACCCGGCCTTCACCAAACTGTCATCCGTCCTCCACACCCCGCTCAGCCGGGTGTGCCATCCTATCAGAGAACACTTCTCTGGAGGGTGCCATGCGCGTCGCCAGCACTGCTGTTTCGCTCACGACTCACGTCATCGTCGTCTTCGCGGCACTATCGTGGACCGCGCAAACGAGCACGAGCGCGCCACGCCCGCCCCAGATCGTCTGGATGCCGCAGCTCCGCCCCGATCGAACCGAGCCGTCCGGATCCGGCGGTTTCCCGATGCCGGTGATTCGTGACCCGTTGGTTCCACGACTCGACCTGGCAGCCATCGTGGATGTTGATGCGGGCGTACCACGCGTCACGGTCGACGTCCCCACCGCCTCCGGCCCGCTCTTTGCGGGCGGGACGCCGGGCGGCGATGGCAGCGCATTCGAGCCATCGCTGGTCGACGAGTTGCCGATGAGGCTGGCGGGCCCGGCGCCGGTCTATCCGGACCTCCTGCGGCAGGCCGGTCTGCAGGGCCGAGTGGTCCTGGAAGCCGTGATCGACACCCTAGGCCGCGTGGAGCGTGGCTCCGTCGTCGTTGTCGAAAGCGCGCATCCGGCATTCGTTGCTCCGGCGCAACAATCGCTGCTGAAATCGCTGTTCCGGCCGGCGCGGGTGCGGGGGAAAGCCGTCCGCGTCCGCGTCCGGGTGCCGATTGACTTCGTGTTGCGAGACGGCAGGTTAATGGGATGATGAAACGCACAATCATGCTGGGCGCATTGGCGGTCTTGGCGACGGCCTCGGCTCGGGCGCAGGACAGTGCGACCGTCCTGCTCGGGGCGGCGCGCGCGCACCTCACGGCACGGCGCATGGACAGCGCTGCCGTGCTCTATCGCCGCGTCGCCGAGGCGCCAGGGTGGCCGGCCAACGATCGCGTGCAGGCGTGGGTGATGTTGGGCGTCGTGGACTACTATCGCCTGGGTGATTCCGCCACGGCCGACGCGTTCCGTCACGCGCTGGAACTCGATCCAGCGTTCCAAGTCCAGTCGCTCGCGTCATTCGAGCCGGCGATCGCCGACATTCTTGCAAAGCAACGCGCCGCGCTGACCGCGTCTGCCACAGCGCTTGCCGCACCGGCGGGTCAAGAGGCGCAGGTCTTCGATTGTCTCAACAAGTGTCCGTCCGACGTCATGCCGCCCCAGTTCGAGTTCTTCCCGCGCATCGAGGTCGCGGATGCGTCGGTGGGGGTCTCCGATCGCCGCAGCCGGTCGTTCCTGCAGTTCGAAGCGGTGGTGAGTCCGGAAGGGGTGCTCGAACCGGAGAGCGTCGTCGTGTCAGGTGGGACGGCGCGGGGCGCCGAGGGAGAAATCCGGCGCGCGCTGCTGCAAGCGCGCTTCCATCCGGGGAGAGGGGCCGCCGGTCCGGTGCGGGCGCGGGTCCGGTTACGGTTCGACTTCGAGGCGGAAGGGACGGCCTGGGTGAAGTACTCGTATCGCGTTACGGCGCGGTAACGGGTTCAGCGGATCATCACGGGGCTGTCATCGTTTTGTAATCTTCGTCCCACTAGCGGGTTAGCCGTGCAGCGTACTATAACATAACCAACGAGTTCGGGAGGCTCCGGCGTGTTCGACAACCTGATCGAATCCAAGCGCAAGGCCGACAAGAAAAAGGCGTTCGGGCTCGGGTTCGTGTCTCTGGTGGGACACAGCGTGCTCGTCCTGCTCGCGGTGATCGCGACGCTCACAGCGGGCCAGGCCGCGGCCGACATGTCGGTCGACACCACGATGGTCTTCCTGAACCAGGAAGAGAAAAAGCCGCCGGAGGAACAGCCGCCGGTCCTCGACATTCCGCAGCTCAAGGGATTCCAGACGGTCGTCGCACCGACCGACATCCCGACGAACATTCCGCCCATCAATTTGCAGGAGCACTTCGATCCCAAGGATTACACCGGGACGGGTGTCGAGGGCGGCACCGGGGCCGGCATCGTGCCCTCGGACAACCAGGTGTTCATGGAGTCGGTGGTGGAAGAGCGGCCCGAGGTGCTGTCGGGTCCGCAGCTGCAGTATCCCGATCTGCTGCGCCAGGCCGCGATTCAGGGCCGCGTGATGGTGACGGCGATCATCGATACGTCGGGGCGCGCGGAGCCGGGCTCGGTGAAGGTGATCCAGAGCCCCAACCCGGGCTTCGACCAATCCGCCAAGAACTATGTCTTGCGCGCCCTGTTCCGTCCGGCGCGAGTGCACGGGCGCGCGGTGCGCGTGCTGATCAATTTGCCGATCGATTTCAGGATCAAGCGGTAGTCGGTTTCGCCCTAAACGCGACGCTTTGAGAGGAGCAACAGTCAGATGAGTTACATGCAACTATGGTCTTCCATGGGGCCGTTCGCCAAGGGCATCGTGATCATCATGTTCTTCATGTCCGCCTGGTCCTGGGCGGTCACGATCTCCAAGTGGATATACCTGCGGAAGTCACAAGCCGAGACGCGGAAATTCGCGCCTGAGTTCTCCCGCTTCCTGCAGGAGGAGCAACTCGACGGCGCGATCGCGGTCGCGGAGAAAAGCAAGAAGAGCCATGTCGCCCGTGTGCTGGGTGAGGCGCTCGCCGAGGTGAAGCCGTTGCTGCGCGATCGGGCGACGATCACCGCGGCGGACATCAACTCCGCTGAGCGGGCCGTCGAGCGGCAAATGCTGATCATCACCGCCGAGTTGAAGCGCGGTCTCGGGATCCTCGCGACGACGGGCGCCACGGCGCCGTTCGTGGGACTGCTCGGCACCACGATGGGTATCGTCACCGCGTTCCAGGGGATGGCGGCGTCCGGCGGCGGTGGTTCGCTGCAGGCGATCACGGGCGGTGTCGCCGAGGCCCTCATCACGACGGCATTCGGTCTCATCGTCGCGATCCCGGCGGTGTGGCTGTACAACTACTTTAGCACCAAGATCGACTTCCTGACCGTCGAGATGACCTATACGTCGAAGGAGCTGATCGACTACCTCATCAAGAGCGTCGGCAGCGAGTTCGGCCGCTCGATCTTCACGAAGGAGTTCCAGACCCAGAAGACGTCGCAGAGCAGCGGTCCGATCAAAGGTTAGGCTGACCCATGGCAATGGCGGGCGCCAAAAAAGAGGCGGTAGTCGCGGCGAACATCAACGTCACGCCGATGATCGACG
>DATHDT010000078.1:0-3148 GCA_035318905.1 Gemmatimonadales bacterium
CGGGACTGGGCACGCGACCTGGAGCACGCCCTCGCCCTACGCCCCACTCACGTCTCTTTGTACGGCCTCACCGTCGAGCCCCGCACCCCCCTCGATCGCTGGATCTCGCGCGGGGCGACGAAGCTCCCGGCCGACGACCGCTATGCCGAGGAATACCTGCTGGCCCACGAACGGCTAACGGCCAGCGGCTTTCGGTTCTACGAAGTCTCCAACGCCTCGCTCGACGGGTTTCGTTCACGTCACAACTCGGCCTACTGGTCGGGACGGTCCTACGTTGGTCTCGGTCCAGCCGCTCACTCGTTCGACGGCACGACACGTCGCTGGAACATCTCTGCCTGGGAAGCCTATCGACGCGCGCTTGCGGAAGGGCGTTCCGCCGTCGAATCAGAGGAGGTACTGACGCCCGAGCAGCAGAGCTTGGAAGAGATGTACCTTGGGTTGCGAACCGTAGAGGGTGTGGCCCTGCGCCGCCTTTCGCCGCCCTCCGCCGCCCTTGCAGTCGAGGCAGGCTGGGTGGTCGAAGAAGGCGACAGACTCCGCTGCAGCCCGGAAGGATGGTTGCGGCTCGATGAGCTCGTTGCTAAATTGTTTGTGGCAAAGGAGTTGGCATCGTGACCGCGTCGCTTACCGACCGCGAGCGTCAAGTGCTCGAGGCCGTCATCGAGACCTACGTACAAACCGCTGAACCGGCAGGGAGCCGCACGATCGCCAAGCGGCACCAGCTGGGGCTCTCGCCTGCGACTATCCGTAACACGATGAGCGACCTCGAGGAGAAGGGGTTCCTCTATCACCCGCACACGTCCGCGGGCCGCATCCCCACCGACCAGGCGTACCGCGTCTACGTCGATTCCCTGATGAAGACGCCGCGCGTCGGTGCGGCGCATGCCGAACAGCTCCGTGAGGAATTGACGGGGGAGCGCGTCGCGATCGAGCAGATCCTGGCGCGCGCCGCGCAAGTGCTCGGCGTGCTGACCAACGAGCTGGGCGTCGCCGTGAGTCCGTCGTTCGAAGCCGCGGTCCTCGACCGCCTCGACCTGCTGCAGGTGTCTTCGGAGCGGTTGCTGCTCGTCCTGGCCCTGCGCAGCGGCGTCGTGCGCACGATCTTCGTCGAAGTGCCGTCGCACATGGCGCCCGACGCGGTCGCGCACGTGGCCGTCGTGCTGAACGAGCGCCTCGCCGGTCTCAGTCTGAAGGAGATTCGCACGACGCTGGCCGATCGCTTGCGCGACGCCGGCACGGACGCGGGTGCCACCGATCTGCTCAACATCTTCGTGCAGGAAGGCGAGGAGCTGTTCGATGTGCCGGCGCCGCCGGGCGTGGTGCTCGGCAGCACGACGCCGCTCGCCGTCCAACCCGAGTTCGCGACCAAAGAGCGTCTGCAAGGTCTGATGGAAGTCACGGAGCGGCACGATCTGTTGCGCGAAGCGCTCGCGGCCCGCGGCGGCGACGGCCTCACGATCACGATCGGGGGGGAGCACGTGGATCCGCGGCTCGCGCCTTTTACGTTGGTGACCTCGTCATACCGGTTCGGGCCGCTGTCAGGCGTGATCGGCGTGATGGGCCCCACGCGGATGCCGTACGACAAGATCGCGGCGCTCGTCGAACACACGTCGCGGCTCGTCGGGGAGCTGCTCGAGTAGATGGCGCACAGCACCGATTTCTACGCCGTGCTCGGCGTCACGCGCGAAGCCGACGAAGCGGAGATCAAGAAGGCCTACCGCAAGCTCGCCATGGAGCATCACCCCGACCGCAACAACGGCGACAAGGCGGCCGAGGAGAAGTTCAAGGAGATCGCCGAGGCCTACGAAGTGCTGCGCGACCCCGACAAACGCGCCGCCTACGATCGCTACGGGATCGCGGGCGTCCGCGGCCGTGGCCAAACCGCGGACTCGATGCCCTTCGATCTCTCCGAAGCCCTCAGCGTGTTCATGCGGGACTTCGGCGGCCTGGGGGGCTTCGATGCGTTCTTCGGCGGCGGTCAGCGCACGCAGCAGGACCGGCGCCGCGGGCAGGACCTGAAGGTCGCGCTGAAGCTCACGCTCGCCGAAGTGGCGACCGGAGCGCAGAAGTCGGTGCGCGTGCGCACGCTCGATCGCTGTCCCGTGTGCAACGGCAGCGGCGCCAAGGCGGGAACGCGCGCGACCAGCTGCGGTACCTGCCGCGGCACCGGTGAAGTGCGGCGCAACGCCCAGTCGATCTTCGGGCAGTTCCTCACCGTCTCGCCCTGTCCCACGTGCGCGGGGGAGGGGACGATCATCGAGAAACCGTGCGAGCGCTGCGACGGCGACGGCCGCGTGAAGGCGGAGAAAACCGTCCAGATCGACGTGCCTGCCGGCGTCGCCGACCATCACTACCTCACGTTGCGCGGCCACGGGGTCCCCGGCCCGCGCGGCGGGCCTCCCGGCGACCTCATCGCGGTCCTCGACATCAAGGACGATCCGCGCTTCGAACGCCGCGGCGAGGACCTGGTCTACGATCTCCCGGTCTCGTTCACGCAGGCAGCCCTCGGCGCCGAGCTGACGGTGCCGACGCCCTACGGGCAGGCGACGTTGCGCCTGCCGGCAGGCACGCAGACGGGCACGGTGCAGCGGTTGCGGGGCAAGGGGTTGCCGCGCATCGGCGAATCTGGACACGGCGACCTGCACGTGCGCGTGCACGTGTGGACGCCCACCAAGCTGTCGGCCGAGCAACGGCACGCGCTCGAGGCGCTCGCGAAGATCGAAGGCGAGGCGCCCACGGAGAACGCGGGGCGCCAGATCTGGGAAGATCTGAAGCGAGCGCTGGGCATATGAGCGGGTGCGTGTTCTGCAAGATCGCGGCGGGCGAGATCCCCGCACAGATCGTCAAGCAGGGCAATGGGATGATCGCCTTTGCGGACATGAATCCGCAGGCGCCGACGCACCTGCTGATCATCCCGACGATTCACATCGGCTCGCTCAACGACGCCAAGGACCCGCAGCTGCTCGGCGGGCTCCTCGGGTTCGCGCGCGAGCTCGCGAAGGAGCAGAAGCTCGACACGCGCGGGTATCGGGTCGTGGTCAACACGAACCCCGACGGGGGGCAGACGGTGTTTCACCTGCACCTGCATCTGCTCGGGGGCCGGGCGATGAACTGGCCGCCAGGTTGACCGCACCCCCGCTCACGGGAT
>DATHDT010000079.1:0-3278 GCA_035318905.1 Gemmatimonadales bacterium
GATGATCCAAATCTTCTTGTCCTTGGCCCACTGCGCGATCGCGCGGATCTCCGCGTGGGTGTAGACGCCGCCGGTCGGATTCGAGGGGGAGCAGAGAATCAGGCCCGCTGCCCCCGGCAGCATGCGGTCCAGGTCCTTCACGCTGACCTTGAGACTCCACTCCGGGTCGCCGGCCACCATCACCGGGCGGGCACGCGTCAGGTGCACGATCTGCGGGTACGACACCCACGCCGGCGCCGGGATCGCCACCACGTCGCCTGGGCCGAAGAGCGTGAAGCACGCGTTGAAGAGCGACTGTTTCGACCCGTTCGACACGACGATGTTGTCGGCGTTGACGGGACGACCCCCCGAGAGCAGCGACAGGTGTTTCGCCGCGGCGGCGCGCAGCTCGAGAATCCCCTCGTTGGCGGGATAGTGCGTCTTGCCGTCCTTGATCGCGCGTATCCCGGCGTCGGCGGGGATCGAGGGCGTCGGAAAGTCCGGCTCCCCCGCGCCCAGGTCGATGACGTCCTCGCCCGCCGCCTTGCGTCGTTTGGCTTCGGCGGAAATGGCGATCGTCGCGGACGTCTCGAGGTGCTGCAGGTTGGGGGACAGCCCGTCACTCATGGCCGAATGGCTCCGTACCGTTTGAGGATCGTGACCGTGGAGTCGATGGGCAACGCGCGCACGACGCCGCGATAACCCCGTACCGTCTCTGCGCGCAACAACGAATTGTAAATGGATTCCTCCGTTGCTTCTATGGCCGCCTGAAATAGCGGGGACATTCCATCGTTCGAGACAACCTCGACAGGGCGGTCGGTGAGGCGGCGGTCGATGAGGCGGCGGTCTGTCGAGAACGCGATCACGTAGTCGCCGCTCCCGTTCGAAAAACTGCTTCCGGTGCGGGCCAAGCCGGCCAGCGCGCGGCGCGCCAGGCGCTCGAGGCGCAGGTGGTCGAGCGGCGCGTCGGTGGCCACGACCATGATGATGGACCCGTCCCCCGGCCCTCCACCCTCCCCTTTTCGGAGCTCCCGCCCCACCGGCGCTCCCCCGATCGTCAGGTCGCCGCCGTAGTTGGTCTGCACCAGGACGCCCACCGTCCACCCACCCCATTGCGCCGGGAGCCGGCGGCTCGCCGTGCCGATCCCGCCCTTCCATCCAAAGGCAACCGTCCCTCTCCCAGCACCAACCGCGCCTTCCTCTACAGGTCCACCCACCGCGCCTTGGATCGCACCAAGAACGTCGGCTTCGGTAATGGGTCGCGCCCGGATGTTGTTCAGGAATCCATCGTTCGTTTCGCCCACGACGGGGTTCGCCGAGCGAACATCCTCATTACCTGGGAGACTCAGGAGCCAGGTTAGCACGGCATCGGCCGCGCGCGGCACGCACAGGGTGCAGGTCAGGACGATCGGCGACTCGAGCTCTCCCAACTCGTTGACCTGAGTCGAGCCCGCCAGCTTGCCGAACCCGTTCCCGACGACGATGGCCGCCGGGACCTTATCGCGGAACAAGTTGCCGCCATGCGGCAGGATGGCAGTGATGCCGGTGTTGATCGAGTCACCCCGCGCGATGGTCGTGTGCCCCACGCGGACGCCGGCCACATCGGTGATCGCATTCAGGGGGCCGGGAGGAAGGGAGCCGATGACGAGGCCGATGTCCCGTGCCCGGGGACGGGGGGATTGGGCGATGAGGGGACCGGTGGCGAGTAAGGCCAGGAGAAGCAGCACCGCGAAACGGTGTTCCCCGGGCTGTCGCCCGGGGTCAGATGAATCCCCATGCGGGTTTGAGCGAGCATTTGCTAACCCCGGGCGCAAGCCCGGGGTGGACCAGAAGGCCGGGGTCATATTCAGTTGCCTTTCCGTGTCCCCGAAACTACCATCCCTGTCGCATTATCGCCGCCCTTTGACAACCGAGGCTCGTGTGAAGGCAGAGCGCAGCAGGCACGTGGTGCTGGTCACGCCCCCCGACGTGGGTCGGGTTGGGTCCAACGTTTGGGACTCCCTGGGCCCCACGAGCGTCGTCGTGTGCGCCGACCATGAACAGGCCGCCGAGTGGGCGGCCGCCGCGCCCGCGGAGTACCGCGCGCATGCCGTCACCGGTCTCACCCGCAGTGCCGCCCTCATTAAGGAAGGCCGCGCCGGTCTCGTGGCTGGTGCCGCCGCCGATCTCAGCGCCCTGGTCGCGCGATCGGCGCTGAAGCTCGCCTCCGCAGACACGATCCTCATCGCGTGGCCCGAGACCTTCAGCGAGAGCCTCGACGCGCTGCTCGCCGAAGCCCCCGACGCTCGGCGCATGATTCTGAGCTGGAATCCGCCGGCACTCGGCGACTTCCTCGAGCGCCACGCGCGCCGCGCCGAGGTCGTCGGCGACCTGCCCCTCGATCCCGACGGCAAGCCCCTGTCACCCGTTTGCTCGGCCCGCTACGTCGTGGTCTCGAGTGCCAGACGTCGCGCCGCGATGCGGGAGGTATTCGACGCGGCACGCGCGATACGGCCATACGTCTGGAGTGGCGGGTCGGTTGTACCCACCGGGGAGTCACCCGATGTCGTGGTTTGCGACGTGCTGCCGACTCGCGAAGAGCTCATGACGCTCGCCACGATCGGGAAGCCGGTCCTGCTCGTCACGAGCTCCCAGGTTCCTTATCTCAAGTCGGTCGCGGCCGCCACGCCGCTCGGCCTCACGCCCGCGGCCGACCGCGCGCAGGATCGCAACGCCGCCCTGCGGCAACGCATCGCGGAGCGGCTCGAACGAGGCGACGTGGACGCCGAGCTGGCACTACTCGAGCCGTTGTTTGAGAAGTGGGACCCGGCCGAGGTGGCCGCGGCGCTGTTAGCGATCAGCCGCCAGCCGTCGGCCGTCAGCGAAGACGCCGAGGTCACCGCGCCCGCCGATCAGTGGGCGAAAGTGTTTGTGAACGTCGGCAAGAAGGATCGCGCGGGACCGAAGGATCTCGTCGGTGCGCTCATCAAGGAAGTCGGCCTCGAGAAGGCGCAGATCGGTCGAATCGACATGCGCGAGAGCTTCGCGCTCGTCGAAGTCGCGCCGGCCGCCGCGGACACGGTGGTGCGGCGCATGAGCGGTGTGATCATCAAGGGGAAACGCGTCGCGGCGAAGATGGATCAGGGAACAGCGCGGTAAGGTGGACAGCCCGCGGAGAGCATGCGCTCAAACCTTGTGAGCGCTGAGTTTTCCAGCAACGATGTAGGACGCGTTGATAATGCAGGCGTGCACCGTCGGGGGACGCCTGCGCGGTGACCCTTGCCACCAATAGCGCTTGTCCCCTCCATCCGTCTTCAGGC
>DATHDT010000080.1:0-8073 GCA_035318905.1 Gemmatimonadales bacterium
GACCGCGTGGTCGACGCCGGTGCTGTCGTCGGGCACGAGCATCACGTTCTCGGGCTTCAGGTCGCGGTGAATGATCTGCAGCTCGTGCGCGTGGTGGAGGCCGGCGCACATCTCCTGCAGCAGCGTGATGCCCACAGCGAGGTCCATCGGCCCGCCGCGCACCTCGCGGTCGGAGAGCAATTCTCCCTTGAGGAACGGCATCACCAGGTAGATGAGCCCGTCCTCCGACTCGCCCAGGCGCAGGATGCGGCAGACGTTGGGATGCTCGAGCCGCATCGCGAGCCCCGCCTCGCGGCGCAGCCGCTCGACCGAGCTCTTGTCGGACGCGAGACGCGGCGAGAGCACCTTGATGGCGACGGTCTCGCCCGAGGAGATCTCCTTGGCGAGGTACACGTACGACATGCCGCCCTCACCAAGCTTTTTCATCACCTGGTAACGGGCGTCGAGGATCTGGTTCGAGAGGGTGGACGCGCGGTCGAGCCCCTGCCCCTTGCCCGAGACGGGCGGCTGGCGCACGGCGGTGCCGCTCCCCGAAGGAGCCGGCTTCGACTGGATCTCGACGAGCATCGAGCCGTCCTTGGGACAAAAGCGGGCCGTGTCGGTGTAGACCGACCCGCACTTGGGACAACGCCGTTCACTCATTGCCGGACCAAGTTGCGCCCTTCGTTCTTAGCGCGATAGAGGGCCTGGTCGGCGAGTGAAACGAAGCTGTCCGCGCTTTGGACGCGGTCGTCGGGGAACGACGCGAGGCCGATGCTGACGGTCATGTGCAGCGGGTCTTCACCGGGATCGCCGAAGTCGCGCGCCATCACCCGCCGCCTGAGGCGCTCGGCGAAAATCGCCGCGCCGTGCAGCGCCGTTTCCGGCATCACGATGACGAATTCTTCTCCGCCGTACCGGGCCACGATGTCCACCGAGCGTGCCTCCCGGCGCAAGAGCTCTCCAACTTGGCGGAGCACCGAATCACCCGCAATGTGACCGCGCGTGTCGTTGATTTGTTTGAAGCGGTCGATGTCGGCGAGCAGAATCGTGAGCGCCAGATTGTACCGGCGGGCCCGGTCCAGCTCCTGCGTCAACGCTTCGGCCAGCGCGCGCCGGTTGAGACACCCCGTGAGCGCGTCGGTCAACGCCAGCTTCTCGAGGCGCTGCTTGTCCGACACGGCGGTTTCGAAGTCGTACGCCTTTTCGATCGCCGAGACGGCCGTCTTGATCACCGTCTCGCCGAACTGGGCGTCGGCGCGCGTGAGCGGCGGGTCGTCGCCGGTCGTCCGCAGGAAGAAGACGCCCATCTGCTGGTCCTTCATCCAGAAGGGCAGCGCGACGGCGGAGCGGGTCGGCACCTTGATGCCCTCTTTCTCCCACCGCAGCCGCTCTTCCTTGTAGAGGGGGTCGGTGGAAACGTCTTCGACCAGGACGAGGCGGCCCGTCGTCAGCGCCTGGCGGATCTCCGGATAGCGCGCCAGCTCGATCTGGAGATTGCGCAACATCGGATTCTCGTAGGCGGCCACGACGACGCCCGTTTGGTCACCGGACTTGGCCAGCACCATCGAGCACTTCGAGATATTGAGGACGCGCGCGACCCGGCGCGCCAGGATGTGGTAGATCTCGTCCGGCTTGAGGGAGTCGGTGACCTCGTGGAGGATGTCCACCATCGCGGCGCGGCTGCGCGCTTCCTCGCGCGCCTGCGCCAGCGCCTGGCCGACACGGATGTGGGCTTCGACGCGGGCGAGAAGCTCGCGGACCCGGAACGGCTTGGCGATGAAGTCGGCGGCGCCGAGACCGAGGGCTTTGACGGTCGCGTCCTCGGGGGGCATCGAGGAGACCATCAGGACCGGGAGGTCTTTGTAGCGCTCGTCCTGCTTGAGGCGCTCCAGCAGCTGCAGCCCGTCCACCTTGGGCATCATGATGTCGAGCAAGAGGAGCGCCGGCTTCATCTCTTCGAGCTTGCTCAAGAGGCCGTCGCCACCGGGGCAGACGGAAACCTCGTAGCCGTGCTCCTTGAGGATCCACGTCAGCGTCTTGACGAGCGATTCGTCGTCGTCTGCGACCAGAATGCGCGCGCCGGCGGTGTTGGCCATGGCCCCGTCAATCCTCGAGCAACGCGCGGTCGATGTTGCCGCCGCTCACCACCAACACGGTGACTCCCGACGGCCGGACCGCCCCGGACATCAACGCTGCGGTCGTCGCGGCACCCGATGGCTCGACCGCAAGCTGGCAGGTGCGCCAGAGAAAGTGCATAGCATCCCGGATGCTGTCATCCTCCACCAGCACAACGCCGCGCAGGCGCTCCCGATGGTGCTCGAGCTCCGCGAAGGGGATCCCGCCCACGTTGAGCGTGATCAGGCCGTCGGCGATGCTGGCGGTCGTCTCGAGGCGCACGAGCTTGCCCGCCTCGAGCGAGCGCTTGAGCTTCGGCGCGCCCGCGGGTTCCACGCCCCACACCTTCGCCCGGCTCTTGGCGGCCGCGAGGCCCGTCACGACGCCGGAGATCAACCCGCCGCCGCCCACGGGGACGAGCACGGTCTCGACTTCCGGGAGCTGCTCCACGATCTCGAGGGCCACCGTCGCCTGACCGGCGATGATGTCGGGGTGGTCGAAGGGGGGCACGATGGCGAGCCCGTCCCGCGCGGCGATCTCCTCGGCCTTGGTGCGGCGGTCCTCAGAGGTGCGTCCGGCCATCACCACTTCGCCGCCCCAGTGCTTCACGCCCTCGACCTTCACGGCGGGAGCCGTTTCGGGCATGACGATCACGGCGCGCACGCCGAATTGCTTGGCGGCGTAGGCCACAGCCTGGCCGTGGTTCCCGGACGAGAAGGTGATGACCCCGCGCTTCCGCGCGGCGTCCGGGAGTTTTCGAATCGCGTTGTAGGCGCCGCGGATCTTGAAGGCGCCCATCGGCTGCTCGTTTTCGAGCTTCAGGTGCGCGCCGAGGGCTTCGACGTAACGCAGTGACGTGCGGGTCGCGATGCCACGCAGGCCGGCGGCGGCCTCCTGGATGTCCGCGGGGCTGACCACGCTACTTCTTCTTCGCCTTCGGCTTGGGTTTGGCCTTCGCCTTCGGCTCGGCGCCGTTCTCGTCGTCCCCCTCGTCGCCCTCGTCGCCCTCTTCTTTCACCACGCGCGCCACGTCGACGACCAGGTCGCCGGCGATGAGGTTCATCACCTTCACGCCCTGCGTGTTGCGGCCGCTGATGCGGATGCCCTCGACGGGCACGCGGATCATGATCCCCTTCTTGGTGATCATCATCAGCTCGTCATCGGGAAGCACTTCCTTGAGGGCGACGATGTCGCCCGTCTTGGTGCCGCGCTTCAACGTGATGATGCCGCGGCCGCCGCGGTGCTGGATGCGGTACTCATCGAGCTCCGAGCGCTTGCCCATCCCCTTTTCGGTTACCACGAGCAGCGTGGACTTGCGACGCACCACCACCATGTCGATCACGTGGTCCTTCTTGTCGAGCTCGATGCCCTTCACGCCGGTCGCCGTGCGCCCCATGTCGCGCACGTCCTTCTCGTGGAAGCGGATGCTCATGCCGTGGTTCGTGGCGAGGACGATGTCGTTCTTGCCGTCGGTCACCTGCACGTCGATCAGCTCGTCGCCCTTCTCGATGTTGATAGCGCGAATGCCGTTGGAGCGCGGATTGCCGAATTCCGAGAGCACCGTCTTCTTCACGACGCCGTCCTTGGTCGCGAACACGAGGTACTGATTCTCGGAGAACTCGCGCACCGGCACCAGCGCGGCGAGCCGCTCGTCGGGCTTCATCGCGACGCAGTTGATGATCGGCTTGCCGCGCGCGGCGCGCGCCGCCTGCGGGATCTCGTGCACCTTGAGCCAGTAACACTGGCCCTGCTCGGTGAAGAACATCAGATAGTCGTGCGTCGACGCGATGAAGAGGTGCTCGACCCAGTCGTCTTCCTTGGCGTGCGCCCCGATCACGCCCTTCCCGCCGCGGCGCTGGCGCCGATAGGCGGTGACGGGCAGCCGCTTGATGTAGCCCGCGTGCGAGACGGTGATCACCATGTCCTCTTCAGCGATCAGATCTTCGATCGAGAAGTCGCCCTGGTCGGCCACGATCTCCGTGCGCCGTTCGTCGGCGAACCCGTGCGCCAGCTCGGTCAGCTCCTCTTTGAGGATCTTCATGCGACGCGGCTTCGAGCCGAGGATTTCCTTGCAGTCCTTGATGAAGCGCCGCACGTCCTTCAGCTCCTCGTCGAGCTTGGTGATCTCGAGGGCGGTGAGCCGGGCGAGCCGCATGTTGAGGATTTCGGCCGACTGCTTCTCCGACAGCTTGAACCGCTTGCGCAGGGCCGCATCGGCCGACGGCGTGTCCTTCGACTTCTTGATGATGCGGATCACCTCGTCGATGTTGTCGACGGCGATCTTCAACCCTTCGAGAATGTGCTCCCGGTCCTGCGCCCGCTTCAGCTCGAACTCGGTGCGCCGCACGATCACGACGTGGCGGTGCTCGACGAAATGGAACAGCAGCTCCTTCAGGTTCAATTCCTTCGGCACGCCGTCCACCAGGGCGAGCATGATGGCGCCGAACGTCGTCTGCATCTGCGTATGGGCGTACAGCTGATTGAGCACGACCATCGGGATGACGTCGCGCTTCAGCTCGATGACGAGCCGGATCCCCTCGCGGTCGGATTCGTTGCGGACGTCGGAGATGCCCTCGAGCTTCTTCGCGAGCACGAGGTCGCGGATCTGCTCGTGGACGCGCTCGGGACTCACCTGGTAGGGGAACTCGCTGACGACGATCTGCTGCTTGCCGGTGGACTTCGTCTCTTCGGCGACGGCCCGCGCCCGGAGGATCATGCGGCCGCGACCGTTGTCGTAGCAGTCCTTGATGCCGTCGCGACCGTAGATGATGCCGCCCGTCGGGAAATCGGGCCCCTTGATGAACTTCCGCAGGTCCTTGACCTGACA
Organism: Gemmatimonadales bacterium; assembly: GCA_035318905.1. GTDB lineage: Bacteria > Gemmatimonadota > Gemmatimonadetes > Gemmatimonadales > GWC2-71-9 > 20CM-2-65-7. The sequence goes on from DATHDT010000080.1 coordinate 4,925, forward strand.
ATCGGGATTGTCCACCAGATGGGTGATCGCCTGAACGACTTCGCCGAGATTGTGCGGCGGGATGTTGGTCGCCATGCCGACCGCGATGCCCGCCGAGCCGTTGACGATCAGGTTCGGGAGACGGGCGGGGAGGACAGTGGGTTCCTGCAGGCGGTCGTCGAAGTTGGGGACGAAGACGACCGTGTTCTTGTCGATGTCCTCCAGCATCGCCATCGCGATGCGGGTGAGGCGAGCTTCGGTGTAGCGGTAAGCCGCCGCCGAGTCGCCGTCGACGGAGCCGAAATTCCCCTGCCCGTCGACCAGTGGGTAGCGCAGGGAGAAGTCCTGCACCATGCGCACCAGCGAGTCGTACAACGCCACGTCGCCGTGCGGGTGGTACTTGCCGAGCACGTCGCCGACGACGGTCGCGCTCTTCTTGTAGGGGCGGCCGGGAACGAGCCCCAGCTCGTTCATCGCGTACAGAATCCGGCGGTGTACGGGCTTCAAGCCGTCGCGCACATCGGGCAGCGCGCGCTGCACGATGACGCTCATCGAATAGTCGAGGAACGACTCCTTCAGCTCGTCTTCGATGAGGCGGGGGAGAATGCGCTCGCGGACGTTCGGACCAGTCATTTAGGATCGGCTATCGGGTGTCGGGTATTGAGTGTCGGGTCAGAAAAACCCGACCGGGCAAAGCTGTCTAAGTCAAGAAAAGCTAATTACTTAGGTGGGGAAAAGCAACGCAAAAACGGTCGCTAAATAGGGGTGGGAAATGGAGTTACAGGACCGGTTTTTGACTGAGTGATGATGGCCGCGTCGATGTTGATCCCAGGCTAAAGCCTGCGCTCCCTTTAGGGTGTGATCTCCACCACCACCTTCCCCAACTGTTCCCCCTTCGCGAGCCGCTCATACGCCTGTGGCGCTTGCGTGAGCGGATACACCCGATCGACGATGGGACGCAGCTCCCCGGCGCCGAGCCGGCGCACGACCTCGGCGTATTCGCGCGCATTCCCCATCGTCGATCCCATGATCGTGTAGTGGTGCCAGAAGACGCGCCGCAGATCCACGCGCACCTCAGGCCCCGATGTCGCGCCGCAGGTGACGAGGCGCCCGCCGCGCTTGAGACAGCGCAGCGACTCCTCCCACGTCGCCTCCCCCACGTTCTCCACCACCACTTCCACGCCGCGCTTCTGGGTCAGCGTGCGCACCTCCTGTGACACCTTCTGGGTGCGGTGATTGATGGTGACGTCGGCGCCGAGCCGGCGCGCTTCGGCGAGCTTGCCATCGTCTGACGACGTCGCAATCACGCGTGCGCCGAGCAGCTTGGCGATCCGCAGCGCGGCGAGCGACACTCCACCTCCGATTCCCCAAACGAGCACCGTCTCGCCGGCCTTCAGCTGCGCGCGCGTCACGACCATCCGCCATGCGGTGAGGGTGACGAGCGAGAACGCCGCCGCTTCCGCCCACGTCAGCTCCGGCGACAGCGCCGGCAGGCGCGCCACGTTGTGCGCTGGCAGCGTCACGAGCTCCGCCATCGTGCCGGGGAGATGCTCGCCCAGCAAGCGGTAGTTGACGCACAGGGAGTGCTCTCCCGCGAGGCAGAACTCGCAGGTGTAGCACGAGATGCCGGGGTTCAGGAGCACCCGGTCGCCGGCGCGAACCGTCGTCACGCCCGACCCGACCGACTCCACGACACCCGCGCCATCAGCGCCGACGACGTGCGGAAACCGGGGGCCCGATCCCGGCATACCCTCCGCGACAAAGAGATCGAGGTGGTTCAGCGCCGTGGCCCGGGTGGAAATGCGCACGTCCCCCGCCTGCGGGGCAGGGGCGTCGGGGACTTCAGTGATCTCGAGGTGGTAGGACGCGTTCGGTCCGGTGGCGGTGAGAACGCAGGCGCGCACTACGGGCGGAACGTGGGCGTGACCATCTGCTCCGTGCCGATCGTAGGCATCGGCACCGGCGTGCCCGAGCCGACCGGCTGGATGTACACCTTGTAAATCGGGTTGCGGCGGTTCTCCGGTTGAGCGTTCACGACGAGGGCCAGGAGATCGCCCGATGGCGACACCGCAAACGACGTGAGCGCCAGATCGATCCCCGTCATTGGGGTCACGCTTCCCGTCGTCAGATCAGCGCGAACGACCTGCTGGACGGTGCGGTTTCCCTCGCGCCGCTCGACGAGGAAGGTCAGGCTCCCATCTCGCAGGAACCGCGGCTCCGTTTCCTTTATCTGCGGGGTCGGCGTGAACTGCCGCGGGTTCGACCCGTCGCGCGCCATGAGCCAGATGTCGTAGCTCTTGTTGCGGAGCGACACGTACGCCACCGTCTGCCCGTCGGGCGACACCGTCGGCGCGAAGTTGACCGAGTCGCGCGTGAGCTGCGTGAGACCGCTGCCGTCCACGTTGATGGACCAGATCTGCTGCTTCCCCGCCGTGCGCGCCGAGTGGAACAGGATCGTCTGGCCGTCGGGCGTGAACGTCGGACGGCCATCGGCGAGCGGCTCGGTGGTGAGCCGCGTCGGGCTCGTCCCGTCCGCGTTCATCACGTAGATCTCCGCGTTGCCGGGCGACGTCGAGACGTAGGCGATGCGCGAGCCGTCGGCGGAGAATGCCGGATCGGTTGCGGTCGTCGAGTCGGTCGTGATCTTGGCGAGCTGCGCAAGATTCGCGCGCTCCGCCGCGTACAGTTGGAACTTCTGGCCGCGCGAGCTCGCGACCACGATCTCTCCCACCACGAACACGTCCGCCGCCGCCGACTTCCCGCCCGGCGCATTCGCCGTGATCCGGGCATGGCCGTACCCGACCCCGCTCACCGTGCCGTCCTCACCCACCGTCGCCACCTGAGGATTGTCGGTGGTCCAGGTGAGATTGCTGGCCGGACCGATGATGCCCCCCTGATCGTCCGCGTAGTTGGGACGCAGCGCATGGCGCTGGTTGAGGCCGATACCGATGCGGGGCTGCGCGAACTTCACGGAACCCGCGATGACGCTGATGTTCCACGTGACGAGGAGCCCCGTCCCCGGGCCGCGAACGGTGAGCTGCGTCTTGCCGACGGCCCGTCCGGTGACCATCCCTGTCTGCGCGTCGAACCCGGCGATGGCGGGGTCAGCGATGTTCCAGCGGAGGGGCGCCTCCGGGATCGGCGTGTGGTCCGCGGCGAGCGCCTGGGCG
>DATHDT010000081.1:0-7696 GCA_035318905.1 Gemmatimonadales bacterium
CTTCCGATGCCTTGGCCGTGAGGGCGCGTTTGTTCTCCACGTACGAGATGTACGCGGTCGTGATGGACGGCAGCAGCGTCGCCAGCACGGCGAACATCAGGATCTTGCTCCTGATGGTATCCAGGCGCAGGGCGTTGAGACCCCGCGAAATCGTTTGTTCCCAGGAACTCAAGGCCGCGCTCCCTCTTCGGTACCAGCAAGATTCACGTCGCGCACGCTACCGCAAGCTCGACCGCCAAACCGTGCGGAGAATCACGGCGCGGCCTGGCGCGCGATCACGGTTGGGCACAAACTAGGCGCTCCCGAGCCACCTCTCACCTGCGAGCATCCCATGCACCGCCGCTCATTCATTGAATACGCCGCGGGCGCCGCGGGCGCCGCGGCCGCCGTCGCCGCCTGGCGCCCGGTCGCGAGGCCGCAAGCCTTCGAACTCGACGAGGCCACGATCGCTTCACTGCAGGAAGGAATGCGCTCCGGAAGATACACGGCGCGCTCGTTGTGCGAGGCGTACCTCGCGCGCATCGACGCGGTCGACCGCGCGGGGCCGGCGCTCCGCTCGGTCCTCGAGACCAACCCCGACGCGCTGGCGATTGCCGATCGCCTCGACGCCGACCGCAAGGCGCGGCGCAGCCGTGGACCGCTGCACGGGATCCCCGTGCTCATCAAGGACAACATCGCGACTGCCGACCGTATGATGACCACCGCCGGCTCGCTCGCGCTGGTGGGGGTCACGCCGCCGCGCGACTCCGTCGTGGCCGAACGCCTGCGCGCGGCGGGCGCGGTGATCCTCGGCAAGACCAACTTGAGCGAATGGGCGAACTTCCGCGGCAACCAGTCGTCGAGCGGCTGGAGCGGGCGCGGGGGGCAGACGAAGAATCCCTACGCGCTCGACCGCAACCCCTGCGGCTCGAGCTCCGGGACGGGCGCCGCGATCGCGGCGAACCTCGCGGCCGTGGGCGTCGGCACCGAGACCGACGGGTCGATTGTCTGTCCCTCGTCGGCGTGCTCGCTCGTCGGCGTCAAGCCGACGCTCGGCCTGATCGGCGGGGCCGGCATCATTCCGATCGCCCACACCCAGGACACCGCGGGCCCGATGTGCCGCACGGTGACCGACGCCGCGATCCTGCTGGGCGTCCTGACGGGTAAGGATTACGGCGCGAGCCTCGACGCCAACGGTCTCAGGGGCGCGCGCATCGGGGTCGCGCGGAAGAAGTGCTTTGGGTACAGCCCCGAGGCCGACGCGCTCGTCGAAGCCGCCATCGACGTCCTGCGGCGCCAGGGCGCGGTCATCGTCGATCCCGCCGACATTCCCCATCTCGGCGAGTACGACGACTCCGAGTTCACGGTGCTGCTCTACGAGTTCAAGACGGATCTGAACGCGTACCTGGCCGAGTGGGCACCGCGCGCGCCGATCAAGACGCTGGCCGATCTCATTGCGTTCAACGAGACGAACAAGGCGCGCGAGCTGCAGTACTTCGGTCAGGAGATTCTGGTGCAAGCGCAGGAGAAAGGGCCGCTCACCGACCAAGCCTACGTCGATGCGCTCGCGAAGGACCGGCGCCTCTCGCGCGCGGAGGGGCTCGACGCGGTCTTCGCCGAGCACACGCTCGACGCGATTGTGGCGCCGACGGGAAGCCCCGCCTGGCCGACCGATCTGGTAAACGGGGACCACTTCCTTGGGGCCAGCTCGACCCCGGCTGCCGTCGCCGGCTATCCCAGCGTGAGTGTGCCGGCGGGGTATGCGTTCGGCCTGCCGGTGGGGATGTCGCTGATCGGGCGTGCGTCGAGCGAGGCCACACTCTTGAAGCTCGCCTACGCGTACGAGCGGGCGGCGAATCCGCGCAAGGCGCCGCGCTTCCTTGCGACCGTCGACCTTTCTTAGCGGAGAGGTGCGCCTGCGGCGATCCAGCGCGCCAGCAGGGCGCGCTCGTCCGCGGTCATGCCGGTCTTGTTGGCGAGCGGCATCGTCTGCGTTTCGACGGCGCGAACGCGAATGCGCGGGGCGAGGGCGGCAATGCTCTCGGGCGTGTCGAACGCGACGCCCGCCGGCGCGGCGCCGAACGTGTGGTCGCTCGGATACCGCGAATGGCAGGGGAGGCAACGCTGTGCGACGACCGCCCGAATCTCCATGAAGGAGGGCACCGCGTCCGTGGTGGTTGTGGACGTGGCCGCGGCCCTGGGTGTGGTGAGGAACACCGCGCCGGCCAGCGCGGCGGCGGCCGGAATGAGCGCCCAGCGCGCCGACGCACCGCGGCCGATCATCGCGTGGCGCACCGCGCCGCCGGCGACGAACAAGAGGAGCAGCACGAGCCAATTGGCTGACCCGGCGTAGGTCGCGGGATAGTGGCTGCTCAGCATGATGAACAGCAGCGGGAACGTCATGTAGCTGTTGTGCACCGAGCGTTGCTTCGCGCGCTCGCCCATCCTGAAGTCGGCCGGCCGACCGGCCCTGGTGGCATCGATCATCGCCTGCTGCGCCGGGAGAATGCGCATCCACACGTTCGCGACCATGACCGTGCCCAGCAGCGCGCCGACATGCATGAACGCGGCACGGCCGGAGAGCAGGCGGCAGGAGGCGACCGTGACGACGGTCAGGAGCACGAGCGAAATCGTCGTGGCAGTCCTTGTCGTCGCGAGCGGCGATCGCCACAGCAAGTCGTACACGACCCACCCGACGACCAGCAGGCCGATGCCGAAGGCCGTCGCCGTGCCGCGACCGATCGTGGACACGGCGGGATCGAGCAGGTACGCCTGGCTCAGGTAATAGATGAGGACGAGCAGCGCGATCCCGGTGATCCATGTGAACAACGCTTCCCATTTGAACCAATGGAGCACGCCGGGCATCTCACCCGGACCGGGGCGGCGCTTCTCCGTCTGGTAGAACCCGCCGCTGTGGACCATCCACACCTCCCCCTCCACGCCGGGGCGGGGCTGGGCAGGCGCGGTCAGGGCACGGTCCAACCAGATGAAGTAGAAGGAGCTACCGATCCAGGCGATGCCGGCGATGAAGTGCGTCCAGCGCAGCAGCAGGTTGGCCCAATCGCCGAGGTGTCCGACCATAGGGGCTCTAATTTCACCGTGAAACCACGGCCGGCCAGCCCCCGTCAAGTTAGGCGGACCGTTCCCGCCCACGTCATCCGGAGTCGCCTCATGAAGCCTGCGCTCGTTCTGACCGCTGCCTTGCCACTGCTTGCGCTCGCCGCGTGCGCCAAGGCCGGCGCCGACGACGGCGCCAGCCGTCCCTACAAAGTCGGGGTCGTGGACCGCGGTGAAGTGCGAGTCACCGTGGAAGAGACGGGCGTGGTCGAGCCCGAGCGCAGCATCGTCGTGAAATCGCCGATCTCCGGCGTCGTGCAACAGCTCTACGTGCGGGAAGGCGACCGCGTACAGCCGGGGCAGGGGCTCGCCCGCATACTCCCCGACATCGCGCAGGCCAACAGTCTCGCGCAGCTGCGCAGTGAGATCGCGCGGGCGCAAATCGCGCGCGACAACGCGCGGCGCGATTACGATCGCGGGCAGGCGCTGTCCGGCATCGGCGGCATCACGCAGGCGGAGCTCGACCAACGGCGCGTCGCCTACGAGCAGGCCGACAATCAGTGGCGCACCGCCAACGATCAGCTGCGCCTGGTCCAGTTGTCGGGTGTGACCGCCGGCGACTCCGCGGATGGAGGCGCGCAGTGGGCACGCATCATCGCGCCGTCGTCCGGTGTCATCATCGCGCGCGGCGTTGAGGCCGGGGAGACGGTCGTCGGCGGCACGAGCGCCTTTGGCGGCGGCACGGCGCTGTTCACGATCGCGGATCTGTCGACGCTCATCGTCAAGGCGGCGATCAACGAAGTCGACATCGGCAAGGTGAAGCGCGGCGACCTCGTCGCGCTGACGGTCGACGCCTTCCCGGGCGACACCGCGCACGGCGTGGTGCGGCTCGTCCCGCCGGCGGCGCGGCAGCAGGAGCGCGTGCGCGTGTTCGACGTGGAGATCGAGGTGACCAGCGGCCAACAGTTCCTGCGGCCCGGCATGACCGCCAACGTGCGGATCTCGGGCCCGGTGCGCAGCGGCGTGGCGCGCGTGCCCGTCGAAGCGGTGCTGCTCCAGGAAGGCAAACCCATCGTGTACAAGATCGGTGGCAGCGGGCCGCAGCCTGTCCCCGTGACCCTCGGCCTCTCCGATCTGTTTTATGTCGAGATACTCCCCGGGTCGGCGCTGGCCGCGGGGGATTCGATCGCGCTCGAGGATCCGGTCGCCGCCGCCGAGCGCGCGCGCAACCCGGCGCGGCGGCGGTAATGCTGATTCAAGGGCGCAGTCTCGCCAAGACGTACCGCCTCGGGCAGGTCGACGTCGCCGCGCTCCGCGGCGTCGATGTCGATGTCCGGCCCGGCGAGTTCGTGGCGATCACCGGGCCGTCCGGCTCGGGCAAGAGCACCCTGATGCACATCCTCGGCTGTCTCGACACGCCCACCTCGGGGAGCTATCGGCTGGACGGGGAGGACGTCAGCGGGCTGACCGGCAAGCGGTTGGCGCAGGTGCGCAACCGCAAGGTCGGGTTTGTCTTCCAGACCTTCAACCTGATGCCGCGTCTCAGCGTCGAAGAGAACGTGGCGCTGCCCCTCAAGTATCGCGGCGGCATCGCGCGCGGCGAGCGGCGCGCCCGGGCGTTGCGCTTGCTCGAGCGGCTGGGGCTCGCGGAACGCGTGGGCCACCGGCCCGACGAGTTATCGGGGGGCGAGCGCCAGCGCGTGGCCATCGCCCGCGCCCTCGTCGGCGAGCCGGCCATCCTCATGGCGGATGAGCCCACCGGGAACCTCGACTCGGCGTCCGGCGCCGAGGTGATGCGCACGTTCGCGGAGCTGCACGGCGCCGGTCACACGATCGTGCTGGTGACGCACGATCCCAACGTGGCGGCGCGCGCCGAGCGCGTCATCCAGATGAGCGACGGGCGGGTCGTCTGAACCTCCTCGAGTCGCTGCTCACGGGACTCGACGAAGTCCGGCGTCATTGGGGGCAGACCGTGCTCTCGCTGCTCGGCCTGATCCTCGGCACCGCGAGCATCGTGACGGTGCTCGCGCTGTTCGGCGGGCAGACGGCGCTCACGGAGCAGTTCCTGAACGAGGTCGGGGGACGCGGCACGATCATCGTGTCGGATCGCGAGCGTTCGGCCCACCCCGGCGCGCAGGAACTGGCGTCGAAGCGCCTCACGTTCAAGGACGCGCAGTTCCTGCGCGATCGGGCCGGAGCCCTGGCGGCGGTGAGTCCGGGGTGGTCGCAAAGCCTCTCCTACCGCGTGGGCAACACCAGCTTCGACGGCCAGGTGATCGGCACGGTGCCGGACTACATGGCGATCAACGACATCAAGCCGCTCGTGGGGCGCTACTTGAGCGATCTCGACGTCCGGCACCAGGCGCGCGTGGCGGTGCTCGGGTGGAAATACGCCGACTCGCTGTACGGCGTCGCGACACGCGCCGTGGGACAGCTCGTCAGCCTCGGCGGCAAGAACTACACGGTCGTGGGTGTGATGGAGCGCGAGGAGTTCTACTTTGCGGCCTGGGAAGACAACGCGCTCGAGTACCGGAACGAGCGCGCGTACATCCCGATCAGCACGGCGATCGCGCAGCACAGCGCCGTCGATCATCTCGATTTCCTCACCCTGAAGGGACGGCCCGGCGTGGCCCGCGGCGTCGCGCAGGCGCAGGTGCGGAGCCTGCTCTACGCGCGGCACGGCGTCGAGGACTTCGACATTCGCGCGTCGGGGCAGGGCGCCGGCGGCGAAGCCGGCCAGTTCCTGCTGCTGTTCAACTTCATCTTCCTCGTCGTGGGCGTCGTGTCGCTGATCACGGGCGGGATCGTGATCGCGAACATCCTGCTCGCGTCGGTGGTGGAGCGGGTACGCGAATTCGGCACGCGCATGGCCCTCGGCGCGACGGCCGGCGCCATCTTCGCGCACGTGCTCGCCGAAGTACTCGTCGTGACGGTGATCGGCGGTCTCCTCGGCCTTGGGCTCGGCACCGCCCTCACGGGCGTGGTCGCGCATTTCATGCAGATGCCGGCGGTCGTAAGCCCGTTCATCGCGGCCGTGGCGACGGTGACGGCGTTGACCGTGGGACTCCTCGCGGGGCTCTTCCCGGCCCTGCGCGCCGCGCGGCTCTCGCCGGTGGAGGCGCTGCGCTATGCGTGAGTGGCTCGAGTTGATCGGTGACGCGCTGCGCGAGATCCGGGGCCACAAGCTGCGCTCGCTGCTCACGCTCTCGGGCATCGTGTTCGGAGCCGCGTCGGTCGTGTCGATGACGTCGCTCGCCTCGGCGATGAAGACGCTCGTCTACGACGACCTCATCTCGATGGGCCAGTCCCGCAGCTTCATCGCGCGAGACCAGGGCCCGCGGTCTGACGCACGCGGCGCCACGGCGTTGCGGCACAAGGGCCTGCGGATCAGCGACCTCGAGGCCCTGCGGGCTCTCCCCGGCGTCGAGACCGTCCACGGGCGCGACTGGGGTGACGAGTACGTGGTGAACGCACCGGCCGACCGCCGCCAGGTGCGTATCGACGGCGTGGACGCCGGGTATCTCGAGTTGCGCAACTACCGCATCACCGCCGGCCGCAGCATCCGGCCCCTCGATCTCGAGAATCGCGCGCGCGTGGCCGTCGTGGGTTCCGAGCTGGTGCACGACCTCTTCGGGAGCACGCCACCGGTGGGTCAGACGATCACCGTGGACGGCGTGCGCTTTCAGGTCGTCGGGATCGTGGCACCGATCGAGTTCGACATCATCCCCGCCGATTTCTCGTTCGTCGCGCGGCGCATCTACATCCCGTACACGTATCTCACCCGGTACAGGGAAGGCGAGGGCCGTATCAACGAGGCGCTCGTTACCGCGGCGCCGTCCGCTGACTTCGGCGACGTGCTCCGGCGGGGCGTGACGCTGTTGCGTCAGCGCCACGGTGGCACGCAAGACTTCGAGATCGACAATCGAGCAGCCGACGTGCTGTCCGACTTGGCCATGGCCGACAACATCCTCGGCGGCTGGAATGCCGTCATGTTCACGATCGCCGGCGTCACCCTGATCGTCGGCGGGATCGGTTTGTTCAGTGTACTGCTCATTTCGGTCCGGGAACGGGTACGGGAGATCGGGATCCGCAAAGCCCTGGGGGCCGATGATGGCGCCATTGTGCGCCTTTTCCTCGCCGAGTCGCTGACGCTGGCGTTCTTGGGGGCGGTTGTGGGCATCGGCGGAGGCGCCGGGCTCACCGTGATCACCGAAATAATCGGGAAACAGTTCGGGAAGCCCTTCCACATTCCGGTGAACGTCCCCGGAGTGTTCCTGGCCGTGATCTTCGCGCTGTTCGTCGGCCTGCTGTTTGGGTGGTATCCCGCCCGCCGGGCTGCCAGGCTCGATCCGATTGAGGCGATCGGCGGAGTCTGACGCAGCGGAGTGCGCAAACTGCGCGTAATATCTCCACCATGCGCGCACTCACATTCGCCGTACTCCTCTCCGTTCCCCCGGCCGCCCTCGCACAAACGGCCGACACGCTGACCGGCCACGTCACCGACGCGGCCGGCCAACCGATTTCCGCCGCCACCGTCGAGATCCCGGAGCTGGGACGCAGCGCGGCCACCGCCGCCGACGGATCGTTCCGCGTGGCGTTGCCGCCCGGTCGCTACACCGTCGTGATTCGTCACGCGGGATTCGGACCGGTCGTTCGGGAC
>DATHDT010000082.1:0-5032 GCA_035318905.1 Gemmatimonadales bacterium
GGGCATCCGTGACGACGAGCGTCGCCGAGTACGTCCCATTCGTCGTATACGTCTTCGTCGGACTCACGCCGCTCCCAGTGCTTCCATCTCCAAAATTCCATGCGTAGGTCAGCGGCAGATTGTTGTCCGGATCGCTCGAGCCCGTGCCGCTGAACGTCACGTTGGCGTCCGCGGTGTAGGGGCCGCCCGGATTCGCGGTCGGCGCCTGGTTGGGCGGCGGCCCGCCGCCCGGCCGCCCGTGGCAGGTGCCGGATCCCGCGTCAGTGAATGTCGCCCCCGCGATCGGGACGAACTGCCAGGTGTAGCCCGTCGCGTTCAGGGTCAGCTTGAGGACGCCGAAGTCGCCGCCGCGGACCTGGCTGGACGGGTGAATGGACCGCGTGGGGACCGCGATGCTCTCGCCGCCGGTCCCGACGTTGAACTCGCGGAGACCGAACTGGGCGTCGGGCGTCGCGTCGGGGCGCATGGGCGCGAACCGCTCGTAATGGTGCTGGTGACCATTGATCACGACGTCCGCGCCCGCGGCGTACAGCCGGTCCCACAGAATCTTGCGGCTCGGGTTGTCGATGTAATTCGCCTCATCGGACGACAGGAACAGCGGCACATGCCAGACCGCGATCACGCATTGCTTGGGGCTCGCCGCCAGGTCGGCCACGAGCCACTGATCCTGCGCCGACCCGGCGCTGATCGGGACAAATCCGAGGTTGTCGTTCAGGTGAATGACGTGCCAATCGCCCAGGTCGTAGCTGTAGTAGCCGAGGCCGCGCGGGCCGACGCGGTCGCCGAAATAGTCGAACGCGCCGTTGGCGTTACCCGAGTTGTATTCGTGGTTGCCGAGCGTGGCGTAGGTGCGCGCCTTGTGCCGTCCCCAGTTGGGTTGATAGCAGTTCTGGTACTCGGCGAGCAACCCATCAGGGAACGCGTTGTCACCAGCGTTGAACACCGTCCCGGGGATCGCGTCGAGCAGTTTCGCCGTGGCCTCGGCCCGCAGGAACGCGCCCGCCGAGCACGAGGCGATGTTTCCCGCCCCGACGAAGACTTGCTCCGTGCCCGGGGGGTTGACCACAACGACCGCGTCGTCTGCGCCCGTCCCGCCGTCCTTGTCCGTGACCGTGAGGTGGACGGTGTAGGTCCCCGCCGCGCCGTACACGTGACTCGCCGTGATGGGACCGCCGAGTGTGCTGGTGGAGCCGTTGTTGCTCGCTGCGTCTCCCCAAGCGATGGTCCACGTCCACGGTGCGTCGGTGGCACCGCCCGGGTCCGTGAACGTCGCGTTGAGTGGGAACGCCGTGCCGAGCGAGACGGAGGCGTCGGATCCCGCGTTTACGGCCGGCGCGACGTTCGCGATCGTGACGGTCGCCGTGGCCGGCGCGCTCGCGAGCCCGAGCGCATCGGTGACCACGAGCGACGCCGTGTAGGTCCCCGGCGCCGCGTACGTCTTGGTCGGACTCACGCCGCTCCCCGTGCTCCCATCTCCAAAATTCCAGGCGTAGGTCAGCGGCAGATTGTTGTCGGGGTCGCTCGAGCCCGCGCCGTTCAACGTCACGCTGGCTTCGGCCGCGTAGGGACCGCCGGCGTTCGCGGTAGGTGCCTGGTTGGGTGGGGGGGGGCCGCCGGGACGACCGTGGCAGGTGCCCGAGCCGGCGTCGATGAACGTTCCACCGGGGACGGGAATGAACTGCCACGTGTAATCCGTGGCGCGCAGCGTCAGCTTCACGACGCCGAGCGTCGAGTTGTCGCGCACTTCACTGTTGGCGCCGATGTTCCCGAAGTTGTAGGTGCCTTCGCCGCCCACGCCGACGGTGATCTGACGGATTCCGAACGCGGCGTCCGCCGTGCCGTCGGGCCGCATCGGCGCGAACCGCTCATAGACATGGTCGTGGCCGTTGATGATGAGATCCGCTCCCAGCTCGTACAGGGCGTTCCACAACGGCCTGATGGCGGTGTTCGTGTTCCGGCCCTGCGTGCTGGTCCACAACGGATGGTGCCACATGGCGAGGGTACACTGCTTGGTATTGGCAGCCAATTCGGCGCGCAGCCATTGTTCCTGAGGTGAGCCTGCCGCCGTCTGGGCCGGGTCCTCTGTGCCGGAATTGAGGACAATGACGTGCCAGGGGCCCGCCTCATAGCTGTAGTATCCCTTGGTCGGGTCGCCGGCGAGCGCGCCGAAGTATCCAAAGTATCCCGCTGCGTTGGCCGTGTTGTAATCGTGATTGCCCGGTGCAGGCTTCGTACGCGCCTTGTGACGACCCCACGATGGATTGTAGCAGTTCGCGAACTCCGTCGGCGTGCCGTCGTTGTAGACGTTGTCTCCGAGCGTGATGACCGTTCCCGCGATCCCGTCGAGCAGGGCCGCTGTTTGTTCGTCGCCGTTGATGCCGCATACCGCGATGTCACCCGCGCCGGCGAGGACCGCTGTCGCATTCGGGTCGGAGACAGTGACCACTGCGTTGTCCGACCCGCTGCCCCCGTCCTTGTCCGTGACGGTCACTGCGACGGTGAACTGTCCCACCGCGCCATAGGCGTGACTCACGGCGATCGGTCCGCCGAGCGTTGGCGTGCTGCCTGACTGGGTCGCGCCGTCACCCCAGGCGATCGTCCAGGACCACGGCGTGTCGCCCGCGCCCCCCGGATCCGTGAAGGTGGCGTTGAGGGCGAAGGCCGTGCCGAGACTGACGGCGGCGTCGGCACCGGCGTTGACCGCGGGCGGCAGGTTACCGATCGTCGCGGTGGCCGTCGCCGGGGCGCTCGCGAGACCGAGCGCGTCCATCACGACCAGCGTCGCGGTGTAGGAGCCGTTCGCGCCGTACGTCTTGGTCGGCGCGACCCCCGTGCCCGTCGTGCCGTCGCCGAAGTCCCAGGCGTAGGTCAGCGGCACGTTGTTGTCGGGATCGGTCGAGGTGGATCCGTTGAACGTCACGCTCGCCTCGGCGGCGTACGGACCGCCGGGCCGCGCCGTCGGGGCCAGGTTCTGCGCGGGCTCGCCGGGACGACGGTGGCACGTGCCACCCCCAGACTCGCTCGCGCTTTGTCCCGCGACCGGGACGAATTCCCACGCGTACGCGCCGGCATCGAGGGAAAGTTTCAGGACACCGAAGACGCCACTGATTCGGGCTTCACTGTTCGGTACGACACTTCCGAAGGACTGCGTAACGTGGCCGCCCGTGCCCACGATGAACTGGCGGATGCCGAGACCCGTGTCCCGTGCGCCCGCGGGATTCTGCGGCGCAAATCGCTCGTACACGCGATAGTGGGTGTTGACGATGATCTCCGCCCCACCGGCGTACAGCGCGTCCCAGAGCGGCTTCACCGCCGCGCGGACCGCCGTGCCGCGAGAGCTGAAGCGCGGCAGGTCCCAGTACGCGAGCGTGCATTGACGCGGGTTCGCGGCGAGGTCGGCGGTGAGCCAGGTTACCTGCGGAGAGGTGGCCGTCATGCTGATGTTGCTGTTCAACACGACGATGTGCCACTCGCCGAGGTCGTAGCTGTAGTAGCCCTTCCCGGAATCCCCGGCCGCCGCGCCGAAGTATTGGTAGTAGCCCGCGGCTCCGAGGGCCTGATAATCGAGATCGCCCGCTGCCGGCCGAGTCCGTGATTTGTGGCGACCCCAATTGGGGTTGTAGCAGTTCTGATAGTCCGCGAGCGTCCCACTCGCCCAGATATTGTCGCCCGCCGTGAACACGGTGCCCGGAATTCCGTCGAGCAACAGAGCCGTTTGTTCGTCGCCCGTTCGGTCACAGCGCGCGATGTCGCCGGCGCCGACCAAGACCACGGCATTCGCCGTGACGCTGGCCAGCGTGGAGGGGGGCAGCGGTTGGGACGGCGGCTGGGACCCCGATGACGGGTTTGTCGGCTGCTCAGTGCATGTGGCTATGAAGAAGGCGATGCCGGACAGCAGGAGCGCCGGCAGCATCCGGGCGTGGAGTGGGCGCGAAACCAAGAGGGGTTCCTCCGACGCTGGAAAGTGTCCGACAACGCACGGGCCAATCGGACCTTGTGACGCAAGTCACGCGCCGCCTAGCGCCAGGAGTGAGTGAGTCGCGAAGTGTAAGAGTGTGAGGGATTTCCGCCTTGACCCGGGCGCAAACCACCAGTCCTAGTGTGTGGAGAGTGGGGCACTTCTGTTTAAAGGCCGCCCACTGCGGCTCGTGTCTGCGGGGACTAACGCACAATCAATCGGACGGGCGCGCACGCGCGCTCGCGGATTCGGCCACGGCCCCCCGACGTCCGTATGACCCCTCGCTTTGCCGCGCAGCTCATTGCCGTGACGCCGCAGGTCCACCCCCACGCCATTGAACCCGGTATTCCAAGTCAGGTGGACGCGGTCGTGACGTATCGGTATCCAGTACGCGGCGCCGTCCCAGCCGGGCCGGATCAGAAGCTGCGACCGCTCAAAAATGGCATGGTCGCGCGCCGAGGTTCCGCGCGTCGTATCGAGTTGAATGCGCGCGGGCAGGATCCCGTGCACGCTGTGGCCGAGCATCGTGGACGGGATCCAGCGGCCAACCTCGAGCTGATAGCACCCGGCAAACTCCGATGTGTACTCCGCGTGCGAGGCCGGTGGCTCCGTCTCAACGCGGGCCCAGGCGAATGCCGGGACGATCGTGACGACCGCCGCGAGAACGGGACCCAGGTTCATGATCGTCCAGGGGGTCTGAGTCTCGAGCGTGGACCGCCCGAGGAAGCGGTGCAGCCAGGCAACCGTGAGCGCCACCGGCAGGCCCGCGCACACCGACACCGCGAGCGTTCCAGGCCAGCTGCCCCAATACCAGACCGAGTCTGAGGTGAGAGCAACGACTAACCCACCAGGGACCAGGCCAGTGCCGAGATACAGGAGCCAACGCACACGCGTCATCCCGTACGCACGAACGAGGAGCGGCGCGCTCGCGATCGCCCAGAGGCCAAACCCGAGCTGCGAGTCCCACGGGCCAAACCACCAAACGAATGCCCCGAACGCTGCGAGGAGAACGAGCGCCAAGGCTGGCAGGACCCAATGACCGAGTGTACGCGTCATGCTCTCACCTCCGCTCCC
>DATHDT010000083.1:0-6442 GCA_035318905.1 Gemmatimonadales bacterium
TGTAATAGACGGTGATCGGTCCCTTCCACGCCTTCCCGAGCCCCGCGTGCCAGAAGTGCGCCGCTTCGGCAGCCGTGTAGTCCTTCTCGAACCACGGCTGTCGCGCTACGATCACGCGCTCGGCGTGGCCCTTGGCTCGGCTCAGGACCCGACGGAAATGGTGCTCGAAGCGGTCCACCATGACGGCGGGGTCGGGCACCCTCGTGCGTATCTCCTTCGCCTCCGCCCGCATGCGGCGCGCTGTCGCGTACCACGCCCCGGCGCGTTCTTCTACCTCCCGGGGACGCAGCAACGATCGGCGCAGCCGCCGTCCCACCTCGATGAGTGCCCATTGACTGGGCTTCCAACCGAAGCGTTGCTCCGGGTGACGAGAGAAAATCCTCCCCGCTGGGATGTGGGCGGGGGGAAGCGACGGCGGTGCTCCCTCCTCCAACCATTGGACCACGTCGCCGGCTCCCACCATGATGACGATCGCATCGAGGCGCCGGTATTGGGGCAGCACGCGCTCCAAGACGAAGTCCAGCTCGGCGGACCCGATGTACGACCGCCCGATGTTACCGACGTGCACGCGGCGAGCACCCAGGGCATGCAGCTTATCCGGCGTACGCAGCAGGCCTTCCAGCGCCCCAGGCCAACTCGTGGGCTGGTCGAGCGCGTAGCACTCCGTGGCGCTCCCGCCCGTGGCCAGAATGCGGTAGAGCCCATCCGGGCTGGGAACGTCGCCGCCGCGCTCGCCGTCCGCGTTGACGTCGAATCGCACCGAGCGCTCACCGTCAGGGAAGACATCACGGTCGAGCCGGACCTCGAGCCGCTTCCCCGGTGGCCACACGTAGTAGCCGGAGCGGTGACGCAGCCACCAGCGGCATGCCACCTCGGCAAGGAGAGCGACAGCCGCCGCGAGCCCGATCGCCCAGGTCCAGAACGTCATACCCTGCCCCACACCCGCATTCGCGGCAGCCAGGCCCGCACGTCGACGTAGCGATCGTTCCGATACACGAAGAACACCCACGTCAGTCCGAACAGCGCTACCATGGCCACGCCGGCGCCCGCCAGGCCCATCAGGCTCCGGACCTCGAGCCCGATCTTGAACCACAGGAGCAACGCGAGAATCGGGAAGGCGCCCAGCAGGGCGCGGGGCGCGACGTAGCGCAGGTATTCCCCGGTGGGTACGCCCAGCTCCCGGCACGCGTACACCAGCACGACCGCGGCGAACAGGATATTTGGAACGGCGGTGCCCAGCGCCACACCCGCCAGTCCCAGCGGACCAACGAGCAGTATGCTGAGGCCCAGGTTGAGGACGCCGGCGATGAGGAGCCCGATGGTCGGTACGCCTGCCTTGCCCAGCCCCATGAGAATCGGAAGCGCGACGCCACGCACGGGCAGGAAGATCAGATACGAGACCATGAGAATCTGGAGCACCACACCGGCCGGCCGCTCGAACGACGGATCGATCCACCACGCGATGAATCGCGGCCCCAGGACGACGAGAAACAGTCCGGCCGCCATCGTCAGGGAGAGCGCGATCTTGGACCACTTGAAGAAGACCTCCCGCAGCTCGGCCTCTTTCCCCTGAGTCTTGAGTTTGGTGGCCGTCGGCAGCACCACCGCGGCGATGGCGATCACGAACTCCATCAGATAGAGCAGCAAGCTGTTGGCGACCGTGAAGTAGGGAATCGACTGCACGTCCTTGAACCCCCCGATGACGAGGGCATCCGTCTCGAACGACAGCCGGGCGGCGGCGTTCAGCACCAGCACGTAGAGACTGAACGCGAAGATGCGGCGCACCACCGCCCAGTCGAAGTCCGAGAGTTGTATACGCACGCGAGGATAACGACGCCGAATGACCATCCAACAGAGCGCGAAGTCGAACACGGAGCACGCCAGCTGCACGAGCGCCAGCACCGTCAGCGACGCGTGCAGCGTCAGCAGCCCGACGGTGAGCCCGACACGCAACAGCAGGCCCGCCAGGCGCACGATGTTCCGGGGCACAAAGTCGCCGTGCGCATTCAGGAGACCTTCTGGCAGGAGCGCGACGAAGCCGAACGCCACGACCAGCACCATCACCGCAAACGCCGAGCGGGCGTCGCCATGCAGGGCTGTCGGGATCCCATAGAGACTGAAAAACGCGTACAGGCCCAGTCCGACGACCAGCGCCACGCCTCCCAGGAGCAGATACAACCCCGTGCAGCTGCCAACCACCTTGTTGAGGGCGGCCTCGTCGCCCTGGGCGACGTGCTGCGCGAAGTAACGCACCGACGCCATCGGGACCCCCAACACGAGCAGTCCCAAGTACGCGTTGATCGCCGTGATCAGAATCCAGGTGCCGTACCCGGACACGCCGAGCTTGCCGAGGGTGAACGGCGTCAGGAGGTAGAGGGCGATCACCGTCACCAGGGTGACGATCCAATTGCTCCCGACGTTCTTAAACACGGATCACCGCCCCCAATGATGGGTTAGTCGGGCACATGCAAACCGAGAGAGCACGTGCTGTGCCACGTGCGTGGGTGCCGTGAACGCGAGACGTGCGACGGGCAGTGTCGCGCGCGCGCAACAGGGCGCGTCATCCCAACAGCGCCGCCGCCTGGCTGATCGTGGCGAAGGTCAGCGTGGTGAGTTGTGACAGGCCCTCGACGAAGGCCTCGACAGAGGCGTACAGGCCGGCGACGTCCGCAGCCGTGGCCGTGAACGGACTCAATCCCGGCTTGAGACTCGGGCTGTGCCACGACAACTGCAGATGGCGCACGCCGTGCTCGAGCAACCGGCGCGACGCTGTGAGCATGTCGGCGACTGACGACACCTCCGGACTCAAGACGACGCGCTTGCAGACGCCCGCGCGAGCCGCCAGGCCGACGAGGCGGAGCTCCCGGAGCGGCCACATCTCGAGCAGGCGGTGCGCCGGACCAAACAGACTGAAGGGCCCGCGGGTGAAGCCGCAGGAGAGGGGAATCTCCAGCACGTCGCCGGATGGGGCGGGTTGCGTCACGTCGCGGTCCGGCGCCAGGCGGTACGCGTCCAGGGGCGCACCGAAGAAGCTCGGGCCGTCGTCGAACCGCTCCCAGCTGACGAAGGGCGAGACGCTGCTGTCCACGCGGTACCCACACGCCGCCAGCGCGGCGACGGTGTCGCGCCCGAGGCCGTACCGCCCGGCCCGAAACGCGCTGGGCCTCTGACCGAACGCGTCCTCGAGGGCCGCGGTCAGCCGCCGCAGCTTGGCCAGCTGCAAGTCGGCCGGCAGGTTTTTGAGCATCGAGTTGCGCGGGACGAACGCCTCCGCGAAGGGCGGCGTGTTCCACGGGTGCAAGTGTGCGCCGATCTCCCCACGGCCCCCGTCGCAGATCTCGCGGATCACGTCCGCCGCCCGAGGCTCCTTGGCGACGCGATAGGTCGTGAAGTACGTCGGCCGCACGCCGAGACGTTCGAACAACGCCGCCTGTCGGCGCAGCTCGCGGATATTCTCGAACGTCGCCAGGTCGCGGCTACGCTTCCAGTTGTCTTCCTCGGTGTCGATGGACACGATGAGCAGCACGCCGCTCGAGGCCACGCCACCGCGCTCAACCACGCAGCCGAGCCCGTAGGTCTGCGGCGGCATCCAGCGCGCGCAGCCAGCGCCCGCGCCATCCGGGGCGGAAGATCGTGATCTCCTCGGTGGTGCGCCTGGTCTCGGTCCAGTGCCGTTTGTATGCGTCGTCGCCGCGTAGAAAATCGAAGCGCCGATAGCCGCGCTCGATCGCGCGCCGGATCATCGCCCCCATCAGAATCTGGCCGACGCTCTCCCGCTCCCAGTGGGGATCGCGGCCACTCTGGTAGAAGTACACGGTGTCGCGGTACGTGAATCCGTACCAGGCGGCTGCCGGCTCGCCATCCACGTCGAGCGTGGTGAGCCACAGCCGCTGCCGTGCGGCCAACTCGGCCGCGAACCGCCCGTGCAAACGCCTGATGCCGGGATCCTGAAACGCGCCTCCTTGTTCGGCGCCGCCCGCCCCCCCTGCCCAGCGACGTTCGTGCAGCGTCACCAGATGCTGCAGTCCCTCCTCCAGGTCGCCGGCGTCATAGTCTCTGAGAGTCACCGCATGGTGCTGCCGCAGATGCCGCTCCTTGCGGCGCAGCGTCTGACGGCGCGTTGGCGTGAGGGTGGCGAGGTAGCGATCCCAATCGTCGCTGAGCTCGAGGTACGGACATCCCCACAAGACCTGGCGGCGCATCGTGTAGCCGTTGCGGGCGATCGACGCACACAACATCGGGGCGTTCGCCGCGTTCGGCGCGAGGTTGGTCAAGGTGAGGATGTGCCACGGCAGGTCCACGAGTGCCTGCGCAAGGGCCTCGAGATCGGCACCAGGCGTTGCGAGCAGGTCGAGATGGTCCGGGCACCCGACGTCCCCCATCGCCCAGGTGAGAGCGCTCACGGGTGCGCGATGGAACCGGAGCCGTCGGAGCAGCACGGGAAGGATTGCCTGTACGGCACCGCCGGCATCGGAAAGCACGAATGCTTCGCTGGCACCGAGGTCGGACGCCGGGGCCGCATCGGCCCACGCGCGATGCCACTCCCAGCTCATGAACGGTGACGGCGCTTCGGTACGCGCCAGCACCGCATCCCACACCGCAGGGCCCAGCGCCAAGGCGTCCGAGAGCGACATGCGCGTTACGCCGGCCCGGGCGACCTGGGGCACGGGCTCCAGCGATAGCCTTTGCACTGCGGTTCCCCCCATCGAGTCGATCTACGCTGCGGGCTGGGCAATCCCCGCCCCGGTCCTCCTGTCAGTGCAAGAGCCAAGCCGTGCCGCGACTATGGCGTCGGGGCCACACTCCGCCCCGTGACGCCACGAGGAGCGTCGAAGCGGTGCCACACCCGCGCGACGCGGCGGCCCGCCGGGTATGGGCGCCGTCACCGTCGCGGCGTGACGCGCGACAGCAGCGACCGCAGCCACTGCAGAGTCTCCACGACGAACGGGGCGGGATCGCGCCACCTCCAGACTTCCGCGCGGTCGCGCCCGGGACGCACGCGGAAAAAGTCGAGCAGGGCCCTCAGGCGCGAACCCGCGCGCGGGTCGCGGAGTCGCAAGTACAGGTGGTCCACATCCCCCCAAAACCAGCGGCTCCGGATCCCCACGTCGTACTGTCGAGTTTCGGGTACCGTCTCCCCGGCAGCACAACGAACCAGGAGTGATGGGAAGTCGACGCCGGCGTCGATCGCGAGCTGGAGCGAACCCCAGAAGCGACCGTTCACCTCCATGATGACCTGGCGCCCCGTCGTCTCTTCTCGCTTGCACTCGACCATGGCCACACCCTGCCAGTCCAGCGCCTCGAGCAGACGGCGTCCCGGTCCGACCAAGGCTTCGTCGAGTGGGATGCTTTCGCGGTAGACGCTGACGCCCCCCGTGGGTGGCTTCTCCCGCAACCGGCGGTGGGCGAACATGGCGACGATCCGCCCACGCCAACGCAACGCGAAGAACCCCTCGCCGACGCCCTCGACCTGCCGCTGGAGCAGGACCGGGAATGCCGACGGAGGAAGCGCCGCGAGTGCGCGACGAGCCGCCGCGGCATCGGCGACCGGCGTCACAGCCGTTTTGCGCTTGGTCCCGTTGACGCTGACCACCGAACGATGCGGCTTGATCACGGCCGGAAAGAAGGCAGGGTCAGACAACGCCTCATCGCCCGCACCAGCCGTCGCGATGAGCCGCGTCTCAGGCACGCCGAAGCCGCTCGCGCGCGCGAGATCCAACAAGCGCGCCTTGTCCGAGGCGGCCCGGTACGTCGAGAGGGCGGAAAACGGTAAGACGACATCCAGCGGCAGCGCCGAGCGGTGCTCGAGCAGCGCCTCGACCGACGGATCGGTCATCGGCAGCAGGAGACCCACGCCCTCCCGACGAGCGATCCCCCCCACCTCGGCCGCGTATGCAGCCGATGCGTTGAGGGGGTCGGTCGCGAGCACGCACGACCGAACGCCGCGCGACGCGCCGGCGAGCGAGACACGCGTGGGTGCTGTCACCCATACCGCGTGCCCCGCCCGCACCAGCGATCGAGCGGCGGCGAGGGTAGCCCGTTCGTTGCCGTCGGTAAGCAGGATGCGCATCCCAGTGCCCTGCCCCTCATGCAACATGCGGGCCGTGCCCCCGCGTTCGTCCTCTAGAAAGTCTTGCCGCTGATGTACATGTGATCCATCCACATGTACATCGTCTGGGCGACAGTGTCCCCGATCCCGCCCCAGATCGGCATCCAGCTGATCTCGGGACCACCCCACGCCTTGGGCTGCGTGCTGGACCCGTAGAGGACGTCCCTGTACTCGCCTACCTTGACGCCATCGATCCACCAGTGCGCCTCGCCGTTCGCCTGGTCGCCGGTGTTCCCGACGATCACGACCTCCCACCGGTGCCATTGGCCCCGCGTCAAGGAGACCGCGGCGAGGTTCGGCGTCAGGTTGCGCGCCGGCGCGGGCGTGTTCTGG
>DATHDT010000084.1:0-2349 GCA_035318905.1 Gemmatimonadales bacterium
AACCGCTTCGGCGCCAGCCCCATCAACGAGAGCACCACGGCAAGCGCCACGGCGCCGCACGCCTGAACGAGATACAGGTATCCGACTCGCTGAATGGCGGCGGGCCCAAGGGCCGGATCCACGAGCGCACCGAGCCGAGACCACGCGAGGTACGCGATGGCCGCGAGCACCGGGAGGACGAGCAAACGCCGGAACCGCGCGGCCCAATAGCCCACCAATCCCAATCCCAGAGCGGCTCCCCATAGCGCAAGGACGGTCGGCTCTTTCATCGGCTGTCGCCCCCGCCGCTCTCGAGATGAAAGCGATGCAGCACCGTGTGAATCACGGGGCCGAGCATGACCCCCGCGAGCACGATGAACACGAGGCCCGCGAAGAGCGCGTACACGCCGGCGAGCCACTTGCCCGCCGTCGTGTGCAGCTGATTGACGGGTCCCATGCCGCCGAGCAACATGGCCGCGTTGACGAACGCGTCGGGCCAGGGGAGTCGCTCGACCCAATGGTAGATCGCCATGCCCATCGCCAGCGTGCCGCCGGCGAGCGGCAGCAGCGTCCAGGCTTTCGACGCCATGTGGCGGGCGACCTGCCATGGCTCGGGTGCAACGTGGATTGGCTGGGACTTCACTGGGCCTCCCTCCGTTAGAGACGCCCCGACTTGCGCAGGGCGCCGCAGGTGAGCGCCGCGGTGTCGGTCGTATAGGGGCGCTGGGATTCGATCGGTGGCCGCGCGTCGACGTCGAGGGTCTCCGCGGTGGTGCGCGCGTCCGCGTAGCGATGCTCGCAGACGCGCCGCTCCATCAGGCGCATCGGGGTGCGGCGCATTTGCAGGAACCAGACGAGCACGACGATCGCCAGCAGCACGTTGATGAGCTGGCGCACCCAGGGCCGGACCCCGCCGTCAGGTCCCTTCACCCTCGAGTCGGGAAGGCCGGAATACCAGGAGGGCGCCGATCGCGATGACGGCGGCGACGGCGGCGGCGGTGAGGGCGAAGTGCATCAGCCGCACGGCTGGGCAGGGGCGGGGGGCGGGGCGACTGGATTCATTTTGCTAATGTAGCGCCTTCACGACCGCCTCGAAAAACGCCCAGTCGTCGACGACGGCGGCGCCGGTCGGTTTGGCCTGCGCGCTCCACACGACGATGACGACGTGCTCGGCCGGATTCACGTAGATCCACTGTCCATAGATCCCCTCGGCGGCGTACGCACCGCCCTGCCCCAGCCACCAGAGGTAGCCGTAGTCGGTAATGGTCGGACGCGTGGCCTCGGCGATCCAGCCGCTCGGGAGGATCGAGTCTCCTCCCGACGCCGCCACTTAATAGAAAGAGCCCGAAGCGCCCGTAGTCGCGCAACGTCGCGCTGAATCCGCTCCCCCCGATCTCCACGCCGTCAGGCGAGTCGAGCCACCAGCTCGGGTCGGCTTCCATGCCGAAGCGACTCCAGATGCGCTCGGACAGGTAGGTCGCGAGGGGCCGCCCGACCGCGCGGCGCAGGATCTCGGCGGCGACCTGCGTTTCGCCGGTGCTGTAGTTGTTCACAGTCCCTGGCGCGGCGGCCCGCGGGAGGCTCCGCATCACCGCCATCGCGGATCCCGAAACTTGCGAGATCTGTGCCTCGAGCAGCCGGCGCCGATCGGACGCCGGGTCGGTGTAGGTCTCGTTCCAGCGCGCGCCCGAGGCCATCATCAGCACATCCCGCACGGTGACGCCGTCGTACGCGCTGCCCGCGAGCGCGGGCACGTAACGTGTGACCGAGTCGGTGAGGCCGGCGATGTAGTGTTCTTTGATCGCGGCGCCGATGAGCGTCGACGTGATCGACTTGGCGACCGACATCGACATCCAGTGCGTGCGCTCGGTGTTACCGAGGCGGTAGTGCTCGAGCGCGATTCGGCCGTCTTTGAGTACGAGGAGTCCGGTCACACGGTTCAACTCGAGGTAGGCGTCCAGGTCGTAGCGCCTGCCGCGGTCGGTGAAGGTCACGTGACGGAGCTGCGTCGCGGCGAGCGACAGCGGCATCGCGTGCGCTCCGTGCAGCACGACGCGCGTCGGGAAGAGCCGGTCGATGTTGCGGAACGTGTTGACGGCCAGGTCGGGCGTCAGGGCGCCGTCGTAGATCTGGCGGACGGTGCCGATCGGCTCAGTGGCGTGGGGGTACGCCTGCTGCGCCGCCGCGTTCGTCACGAGAAGGAGCACCGTGAGGGTCCCGGCGGTCATCGATTGCGAGCAGGTCCGACGTCCGTCTCCCAGCGTGCCAGGAGCCCCTTCAGCTCCACGACGATGTCCGGGTGCTGCGCCGCGAAATCGGTCCGCTCGCCCGTCCTCGAGATTCCGTTCACCGGCGGTAGCGCCTCCATCT
>DATHDT010000085.1:0-8677 GCA_035318905.1 Gemmatimonadales bacterium
CCCGAGCGCGGCCAGCAGCACCGGCGTCACCATCAAGCAGATCGTATCGTTCACGAAGAACGCCGACAGCAGACCGCCTCCCACGACGACACCGAGCAGGAGGCGGTCAGGCGTGCGCGCGCGGCGCAGCAACCACTCCGCTGCCCACTCGAAGAAGCCACCCACCTCGAGGTATCCGACGACGAGCATCAACCCCAGCAGAAACACGAGGACGTCGAAGTCGATCGCGGCGTAGGCCTGCGGCAACGTCAGGACACCGAACACGACCATGGCGACCGCGCCGAGCAAGCTCGCCGCTGGACGGTTGAGATGAACGAAGGGAAGACGTTGGACGGCGATGAGGACGTACGTCGCCGCGAAGATGATCAGCCCGGCGGTCATATCTCCCAGTTGGAGAACAACACGCCGCTCGCCGGGTGGCGTTCCGGGTAGCCCTCGTAGCTCATCCGCAGATCGGTCCAGCGCACGCGATAGCCGCGCGCGATGAGCCGGCTGAACGCATCGGCGAACCTCGTCTGACAACGGACCGCCACGCGACGGATCCCGGCCGTCGCGGCCGCCGCCTCGACCCCGCCGATTGCGGCCTCGAACGCGCGGTCACTGCGCGCCGCGAGCTTGAGCACGCGCACCTCATCACGCGCGCGCGTATCGGCGAGCGGCGCCGAGTGCCACAGCGCCATCGCGTCGAGCCCGTCGGCCCCGTCGACCAGCGACGTGTCCCCGAGCCCGAGCTCGGCGGAGAGCATCATCTCCCGCGAGAAATCGCAGCCCGGCGCGAGCGACCCCGTGAGGTCCCGCGCCGCGGCGAGCGCGGCGTCCTTCGCGGCCGCGGCGCGCTGCGACAGCAGCGTCGGCGCCGGGTGGCCGCGCGTCGCGATTTCGTTCGTGAGCGTGACCGTGAGATGGCCCGGCGAGAAGCCGAGCCGGGCGTAGAAGCCGATGTTCTCGGGCGTGCGCGGCATCGTCTCCAGGCCGAGGGTCGCCACGCCGCGATCGATCAGCCAGTCGGTGGCGGTGCGGACGATCGTCTTCCCCACCCCGGTGCCCTGGCGGTCGGGGCGGACCGCGAGGGGCCCCATCCATCCCTCGCTCCCCGAGCGGTGCGCGACATTGAACGCGGCGACTTCATCGTGCTCGTCGCGCCACACCATCGCGCCCTCCCCGGCTCCCAGCAGGGCGTAGCGCCACACGAGCGGGTTGAGCTGGGGCACGCGCACGCCGACGAGGCCGTCGCGGCGATAGCGGTCGGTGAAGGCTTCCGCGAACACGCGATTCAGCCCTTCGATGTCGCGTTCCGTGGCGGGCTCGGGGCCCGCGACCCGGGTCTCAGGCAGCCACGCCCGCATCGGCGGTGCCTCCTCCCAGGGTAGCGGTGTCGTCGCGCACGACGCTCGCGCCCGCGGCCGGGTCGTAGGCGACGCGAATCACGCGGTCCAGTCCGTCGCGCACCTGCTCGATGTGCGTGATGAGGATGACCTGCGGGAAGCGATCGCCCAGCCGGCGCAGCAGGCCGAGCACGTGCTGGCGCCGCGTTTCGTCGAGTGAGCCGAAGATTTCGTCGAGCACGAGGAGCGACAGGGGTTGCCCCGCGCGCTCGGCGATCATCTGCGAGATGGCGAGACGCAGCACCAGGTTCGCGATGTCCTCCTCGCCGCCCGAGATCACCGGCTTCGGGATCCCGTCGTCGAGCACCACCACGCGGTAGTCCTCATCCAGGTCGACCTCGTCGTACCGGCCATCGGTCAAATCGGCGAGGAACGCCGACGCGAGCTCGCCGATCTCGGGCCGCATGGCCGCATTCAAGTCGCCGCGCAGGTCCGAGAACGCGCGGTCCAACTCGTGGTGCAACCGCAGCTCCGCCTTGCGCTCGGCAATCGTCCGCTCGCGCGCCGCGCGCTCGCCTTCCCGGCGCTCCGTCTCGCGTACCGCGGCTTCGGCCCCCACCAGCTCGCCGCGCGCCTCGGCGACCGACAGCTCCGCGGCGCGCAACGCGTGCGTCGTCCGATCGTGGCGCTCGCGCGCCGCCTTGAACTTGGCTTCCGAAAACCCCTCGGCCTTGACCGCGTCGGCCAGCTGGCGTGCCAGTGCTTCACGGGTCGACAGGGCCCGCTCCGCGAGCTCCGCTTCCTTCACAAGGACCTCGGCCCGTTCCGCTCGCGCCGCCAGCACGGCCGCCTGCGTCGCCACCGGCTCCAGGCGCGTCAGCTCGGCGCGCACGGCGTCGTGGCGTTGCGCATCGTAGCCGCTGGGTCGCGCGGCGACGCGACGCTCCAGTGCCTCGGCGCGCTTCACGACCTCCGCGCGCTCCCGTTCGAGCCGCCCGCGCTCCGCGACTTGCGCGCGCAACGTGCCCTCGCGCTCGCTGGCGCGCCGGCTCTCCTCGCGCAACGCATCGCGCGCCGACTCTGCCTGCGTGACGGCTTGCGGGGGCGTCGCCAACTGCTCGAGGCGTTGGCGGAAGTACGTGCCGTCGTCCACGATCGCCTGGAGCTGCCGGTCCAGAACGCCGAGCACCGCGGCGTGTTCGGCCCCGAGGGGCCGGCGGCAGGTCGGGCATTCTCCTTCGGGACCGAGGCGCTGAATCTTATCGCGTTGCTCCTTCACCTCGTCATACTGCTTGAGGAGCTCCTCGCGCCGCGTGGCGGCGTACCCCTTCTCGCGAACCCAGGTGGCCTGCTGCTCCTCCGCCGCCTGGTCGGCGGCCTCGAGACGTTCCGCGAGCCCGCGCGCTTCCTTCTCGGCCCGCGCCATCGCGGTGACCGCGTCGGCCAGCTCGGCGATGCGGCGGTCCAGCGCACTCAACGCTCGCGCCAGCTCCGTCAGCTTCGCCTGGTCTTCGCGCCGCGCCGAATCCTCCTGATGCAGGCGGTCGAGCTCGGCGAGCTCGGTCTTGAGCCGCGTGATCGGCGCCACCTCGGCCTCGAGCTTGCGCAGCTCCTCCCGCGCCGACAGCGCCTCGGCCAGCTCCTTGTCGAGTCGCTGAAACTCCTGCCGCTGCGCCAGCACTCCCGACTCCGCCACCTTCTGATCGCCTTCGAGCGAGAGCGTGCGCTCGCGCCGCGTCACCCACGCCTGCCAGCGCGGCTCTTCTACCGTGAGGGCATCCTGGGCCTTCTTGCGCGCGGCTTCGGCATCGGCCGCCGCGCGCCGCGCCCCCGTGAGCCGCTTCTCCGCCTCGCGCCGCTCCTTCTGCAGCTCGCTCCGGGGTGGCAGCCCAGTCTCGAGTCCGTCCACCTCGTGGCTCAACGCACTGCGCTTCTCGCGCACGCGCTCCTGCGCCAGGCGCAGCCGCTCATAGCCGAGGACGCGGGAGAGAAACGCGGCGCGCTCGGGCCGGCTGGCGTTGGCCAGCACCGCCAGCTCCTTCTGACCCGTGAAGTACGTGTTGAAAAACTCCTCGTGCGTCATGCCGAGGACGCGTTGCAACTTGGCCGTCACTTCGCGGATCGAATTCGCGATGATCGTCCCATCCTGATGGAGCTCCGCGTCGTTCAGCCCGCGCTCCACGCGGTACTCGTGACTGCCGAGCCCGAACTCGAGCTCGACGCGCACGGACGTCCGGGCCTTGGCGCGCAGGTTCCGAATCGACTCCTTGTCGCCCCGCGCCGCGGCGTTGCCGTAGATCGCCCAGGCCAGGCCCTCGAGCAGCGAGGTCTTGCCCGAACCATTGGGCCCGATGATCCCGGTGATCCCGTCGCCGAACACGATCTCGGTGTCGGCGTGTTGCCGGAAGTTGACGAGGCGGAGGCGGTGCAGCTTCACGGCCGCTCCTCCCCGCCGGCGGCCTCGACATACTCGACACCCAGGCGCACGAACGTCGGGCGGTCGAGCTCGGCGTCGAGGGGCCGGCGGCCGAGGAATTCGCGCACCGTCTCAGGAAGGGGTTGGCGCCGCTGTGGTGAGCCGAGCCCCGGCACGCGGTGCTCCTCGGGACGGCGCACATCGAGCTGGAAATTGAGCGCGCGCGCCTTGTAGCCGCGCAGCGCCGCGTGATCGAGGTCTCGGGCTGTCGCCCGAGTCACGTTCCAGATCACGAGGCGGACGACCTGGTCGTCGATGGACGGCTTGGCCGCCCCGATGACGCGGGCGATCTCGTCGTCCAGCTCCTTCGCCGTGCGCCCGGCGCCCTCGATCGGGGGGAGCTCCATGAAGCGCCGCGGCGGGGCGATGGGTCTCGGCTCGACGCGGGCGCCGGGCAAATGCACCATCAGGTAGCCCTTCCCCGCGCGGCCGCGCTCGCGCTCATCCTGCAGCTGGCCCCACGGATTGGGACTCAGGTAATCGAGGCTCCCCGCGTACCAAACGTTGGGCTCGACTTGATGCGCCACGTGATAGTGGCCCAGCGCCACGTAGTCCCATTGGGCGGGTGCGATCTCGTCGCGCCCGAGCAACGCGCCGCCGTAGTCCTTGGTGCCGCGCTCCTCGCCGAGGCCGGGCCATTCGCCGTGGGTGACCAGGACGTTCAGAGCGGCGCCGGCCTCGGGCCGGAGGGCGGGTCGTTCGGCCTGGGCCAACGCCTGGTGCGGCACTGCCAGCACGGCGCAATCGAGCTTGGGAAAGACGATGCGTCGCGGTTTATCGACCGCGATCTCGACGCCGAGCGCCTCGTACAAGCGCAGGATCGTTCCGGTCTCGAGTGAGCGAGGCGTATCATGGTCGCCGGCGACGACGACGACCGGCGAGTCCGGCAGCCCCGCCCGCACGCGTTGCATCTGCTGGAAGAAGAAGAGAATCGCGGGATTCGTGGGCCGGACGGAGTGGAAGATGTCGCCCGCGAGCACGATCAGATCGGGACGCTGCTCGAGCAGGTCGTCGACGGCGCGGCGGAACGCCTCGGCGACGTCCGTCTCGCGCTGATTCCCGCCGCGCGGCGTCTGCCGGTCGAACTGGCGAAAGCCCAGATGCAGGTCGGCGAGGTGCGCGAGCTTCACGTCAGTACGGCTCGTCGGAGATCGGGTTCAAGGGCGGGACGACCTGGCGCTCGCGCGGCGCGTCGGACGCCACGCGGCCACCCAGCATCTTCCGGAAATGCGCGAGCACATCCTCGGGCCGCTTCTGTCGCACGGCGGCCAGGGCGCGGCGCACATCCTCTTCGGTGCGATCCGCGATCAGATCTTTCACCTGATTCGGACGAATGCGCCGGTCCATGTGCACCAACTGCCGCGCCACCGCGTCCTCGAAGGGCAGGTCGACGGCGGCCGGAAAGCGCCCCATCCCGTCCCGGCCGCGCAGCACGGGCGGCTTCGGAAAACGCACGAAGATCGGCTGCGTGAAGTGTGGGTGCCGCACCATCAGCTCGCCCACCGGGAGCGTCGCCAGCTTGATCTTGGTGGCCGGCGACAGCACCTGGTAGCCGGGAGTCGCCAGCTCGTCCATGTCCATGCGGCCGAACACCTGCGTCCCCGCGTTCCCCACGACCCGCCGGTGGACCTGCGAGCGGAACTGCTCGGCACTGAACAGCACGAGCCCCAGGTAGCGGCCGCGCTCGGAGATGTCGAGCAGCATCTTCTTCACGTAGGTCTCGGGACCATCGCCCGGGGCGTACTTGTTCAACTCGTCGACGAACACGACGACGGCGTCGACGCCCAGGTCGCGGCGCTCGAGGTGCTCGCGCAGTTTCGAGACCGCGCGCGCGAAGACGAGATCCTGGCCGAGGGGGTCGACATTCGCCACGTCGATGACGTACACCGCGCGGTCGTCGAAGGAGCCCCACGGCAGATCGCTCGCGGGACCGTCGTCGGTGACGAGTCCCTTGCAGCGCGTCGAGATGTTCAGGAGCCGGTTGCGCACCTTGCGCATCGTGGCGATGTGGTGCGTCCGCCAGGTGTCGCTGCGACCGCTCGTCTCCAGCCCGTCGAACACGCTGCGAAAGAACCGCTCCAGGTCGGCGAACGTCGTCACGTGGTGCGCACCGCCGAACCCGTCGTCGAACGACCGGCCCAGAACCCGATCTCTCAGGTAGTCGATGAACGCGTCGGCCTTGGCGTCGATGTCGTCCCGGTTGAGCAGCACTTCCGCGAAGTCGACGACCTCCTGGAGACCCCACGTCAGCGGCGTGACGTCGTCCACGAGCTCCGGATGCGTGCGCAGCGTGTTGAGATTGACGCCGTCGGCTTTGAGTGGCGCGAAATAGTGGACGCGCTCGAACGGCGCGGCCGGCACGTCGAGCAGGTCGTAGCGGCGGCGATCCTCGTCGCTCAATTCCCCCGGTTGGTCCAAAAAGCAGAGATCGGGGCCCTTCACGTTGAAGCACACCGCGGCGACCTTGCCCTTGTGTGCCGGGAAATGCCGGAAGATCGACGCGAGCAGGAACTCGACGGCGCTCGTCTTGGTCGCGAGGCCCGAGACGCCCGAGATGTTCAGGTGCGCCGCTTCGGGGCCGAGCAGGAAGTCGGCGTCCAGGTACACCGGCGCCTCGAGGCCCCCCGACGTGTAGAGCCCGATCGGAATCGCGGTCGGCGTCGCCGAGTGGAGGTAGGCGTCCATGCGCAGCGCCTGCGCGACGTCGGTGTCGCTGGCGACGAACACCTGGCCCAGCGGCACCGGTTGCAGGGGCTCCTCGGGAATCTGCCGCAGGACGGCCGCCGTCCAGTAGCGGATCTCCTGGCGCACCGTCGGCGACTCAGCCGCGCGGGCCGGATCTCCCTCGGCGCCGATCACGTCGTGCAGCGGCGTCGCGAGGTCCGAGTACGCGAAGCCGTCGGTCACCACACCGTAGACGACTCGCCCACTCCCCACGTCCCCACGCCCCACGCCCTCGCCCACTCGCACGATGGCTCCGATACCTATGCTCGTCTCGTTCGCGGTCCAGAAATGGAACTGGTGCGGCGTCGAGGGCTTCAGCTCGGTCGCCACGACGCGGCCGATGGCGACGGGATCTGGACGCGCGAGCACGTGCCCGTCCGGGGGAGGCGGGAGGTGCGACTCGCCGACAAATCGCGCGGGGCCCGGGCCTTCAGATAGGTCTCCACGTCATGTATAGGATATAACAGGCGATCCCAGCGCATGTCCGGGGTCGCGATCGGGGCGCGTTCCGCCAGGAGCCATCCGCTGGTGGCGCCGGCGTTCGCGATCGTGGCCTCGTCGGCGCGGGCCTCGATGCGGAGTAGGCCGTACAACAAGTCGTTGCCTTCCCAGGGCCAGAGGCGCAGGTACCACGAATACACCTCGTTGCGCGCGTGACCGCCGCGGGCCCGAAACACGCTCGTTCGCGTGTCGGCCGGAACCGTCAGCGCCCGCTCCAGATCAGCCCCTGAGAAGAACTGGGCGCCGTGGCTCTTGATCACACCCAAGGCGCGCGGATGGCCCGCCAGCTTCCCCGAGACGGAGAGCAACCCGTCGACCACGAGCCACTCCGTTTCACCCAGGCGGGCCAGGGCGCGCTCTGCCAATTGGCGCTCGAGGGCCTGACGGGCGCTGTCGACGGCGCGGCGCGCCAGCTCCAACACGCGCCCCGGCTGCGTGCCTTCCTCGATCGAGATGTCCACCACGTCGGGGCAATGCTCCTCCAGGGCGCGCCGTCGCTCGGGGGCAAGCCCGGCGAGTGGGGCGATCGCGAACTCTCGCGACGCCTCGAACGCCGTACGGAGGCGGCGGTCGGGTCCCCGGCGCCGCACCGCCGCCGCCACGTACGCCCGCACCACCGGCAACACGCCGTCGTAGCCGACGACCTTCCAATGCTCGATGCCATCGAGGAAAGAGGCGGGGGGAGGCGGAGCGAGTGCGACGGCGTGGACCGCCACAGCGTCGCCCTCGACGAGATCGGCACCCGGCTCGGCGCCGTCGTCGGCGTCGGTTCGCCCCATGCTGGCAGGCGGCACATAGGCCGCGGGGACCGCCCCTGCCCGCACGAGGGCATCCCACCAGGTCATTCGGCGACCTTCAGTCCCACGAGCAGCCCGTCGCGCACCGGCACGATCGTGGAGACGAGACGGGGATCGGCGGCGGCGAGGCGATTGAACTCCCGGACACCGAGGGCGGCGGGGGACCGGTCGTTGTCGTCGATGGCTGCGCCATGAAAGAAGGCATTGTCGCACAGCAGCAACCCGCCGCGACGCAGCAGGCGCATGCTCCAGTCGAAGTACTGGGGCAACGGCTCCTTGTCCGCGTCGACGAACACGGCATCGAAGCCGGGAGCGAGCGTCGGCAAGACTTCGAGGGCAGCGCCTTCGATCAAGCGCACCCGGGCCGCCAGGCCCGTCTCATCGAAGGCACGGCGCGCCAAGGCGGCGTGGCGTGGGTCTTTTTCGATCGTCGTGAGCCGGCCATGGGGCGGCAGCGCCCGCGCCAGCCACACGCCGCTATAGCCGCCCAATGAGCCGATCTCCAAAACGGTCGTGGCCTCGACGGCCAGGAGCAACACGTGCAGCAGCTTCCCTTCATCGGGCGAGATGTGGATGGGCGGGAGGTTTTCGGCAGCGTGACGGGCGCGGATGGCGGCTAAACCCGAGTCTTCTACGGCGAACAACTCCGTAACGTAGCGGTCGAGCCGCTCGCCCGAGGTCAGGCGGTCGCCTCGACATTCGGGAACGGTGGGACTTCGAGCAACCACAGTCCGGCGAGACGCGATTGCTTATCGACTTCCACGAGCAAGTGATCTCCGATGCGCACGACCGTTGCCCCGCGCGTGCGGCCGACGCGGATGTGAAACAGCGTGTCGGTTTCGTTCTTCTCGACC
>DATHDT010000086.1:0-3607 GCA_035318905.1 Gemmatimonadales bacterium
TATCGCTCCAGCCGCTACGCCACGGGGAAGCTGATCTCGATCCTGGCGACGCTGATCGTCCTCGGATGCCTCGCCGGGCCGCCCCTTACGAAGCGATTCGCGCGTCGTGCCTGAGCGCGCTCTGGTCGTCATCCCGACCTACAACGAGGCGCCGAACGTCCTCAACGTCGTACCGCAGGTGTTGTCGCAGGACCCGCGGCTCGAGGTGCTCGTCGTCGACGACAATTCCCCAGACGGCACCGGACGCATGGCCGATGAGCTGGCCGCCAAGAACCCCCGAGTCCACGTGCTCCACCGGGAAGGGAAGCTGGGGCTGGGCACGGCGTACATCCGGGGGTTCAAGTGGGCTCTCGAGCGGGGGTACGATTACGTCTTCGAGATGGACGCTGACTTCTCGCACGACCCGGCACACTTAAAGGAGTTTCTCAAGGCCATCGAGGGTGCGGACATCGTGCTGGGTTCGCGGTATCTCGACGGCAAGGTAACTGTGGTAAATTGGCCGATGGGGCGGTTGATGCTATCGTATTGCGCCAACATCTACGCCCGCTGGATCACAGGGCTCCGCATCTGGGACCTCACAGGTGGCTTCAAGTGTTTTCGCAGGCGCGTGCTCGAGACGATCGATCTCTCTCAAGTGCGCTCCAACGGATACGCCTTTCAGATCGAGATGAGCGTCCGCGCATGGCGAAAAGGGTTCAAGTTCCGGGAGATCCCCATCGTGTTCGTCGACCGGACCGAGGGGCAGAGCAAGATGAATCGAGCGATCGTCCGCGAAGCGGTGTGGATGGTGCCCCGGCTGCGGCTGCAGCGGTTGTTCGGCCGCATCTAGTCGGCCTTCCGATCTACAAAATGACGGGGTCGGGCAACGACTTCGTCATGGTGGGAGGCAGCGTGTCGACCCCCGACGACTGGACCGCGCCGGACATCCAGGCCGCGTGCGCCCGGGGCACCGGTGTGGGCGCCGATGGGCTCGTCTTCGTGGCCCAGGGCTCCCGTCCGGGCGCCGTCCGCATGATCTACTTCAACTCCGATGGCTCCCGGGCCGCGATGTGCGGCAACGCCGCCCTCTGTAGCACCACCCTGGCCGCCCACCTGAACCTTGGCGCCGCCGCCGGTATGGACCTCGAGACCGACGCAGGCACCTATCGGAGCCGAACGGCGGGTCCCGGGCGCGCTGAGCTCAATCTGGCGCCCATAGAGGCCCCAGCAGCCGTCCCAGGACTGGGGCTCGTCGCCGGGGAGCAGCGCGCCGCGCTCGGCATCGTCGGCGTCCCGCACCTCGTCGTGCTGCTGGACGACGTGGACGAGCTGGACCTCATGGGGCGTGGCCGGGCCCTCAGGATCGACCCGGCGCTCGCTCCGGACGGCGCCAACGTGAACTTCATTTCGCCTGGCCCAAGCGACCGCGAATGGCGGATGCGGACCTACGAACGGGGGGTAGAGGCCGAAACGCTGGCCTGCGGGACGGGGTCCGTGGCGGCTGCCTGCGCCGTCCAGGAATGGGGATTGGGACATCTGCCCATCAACATTGTGACGCGCAGCGGCCGCCTCCTGGAGATCAAAGCGTCCAGGGCGGCCCGCGGGGGCTATGAGGACGTATGGCTTGCTGGGGAGGGGCGCATGGTATTCAGGGGTGTGCTTACGTGATCGGCTTGTCCACATTCACACATCAGCTAACTTAACATAACATCTATTATACGAAGTTGACTGCTGCAAGACTGTAGCCTCACCGGCTGCCCTTCGTAAGCTCCCCCAGACGCACTGTCGCTTCCGTCACCGCAGGCTCCTTCGGCATATCGTCGACGATCCGCCGGTAGGCCGCAATCGCTTTCGTGGTGTCGCCAGCCGCCGCCCACGCCCTGCCGGCATCAGACAGCATCTGAGCTTTCAAGAAGCTCATACGGGCCCGCTCCGCCCCATTCTGATAGGCCTCGGCGGCGTCGCGCGCCTTGCCAAGGTTCTCGTAGGCGGCACCCAGGAGCCCGTACGCCTGCGCCCGGAAGCCGGCGCCCGCACTCGGCGCCCAGTCCTTCATGAGCTCCACCGCCTGCTGGGCCTGCCCCTGAGTCAGTCGCACCTGCGCCAGGAGCAGCCGCCCCTCGGCAGCCGCGCTCGTGCCCGAATAGTTCTCGATGATCCGCGCCAGCTCGCTCGCCGCGAGCGGCAGGTTGTTGTTGTCGAACGCGTACCGCGCCCCCTGCAGCTGCCGGCCGGCGATCGCTTCGCTCCGCCTCGTCGACGACGCGGTCCACACGAACAGCACGGCACCCACGATGACGATCGTGCTGATCCAACTGGTGGCTTGCCGGTGCGTCCTGGTCCATCCGACCAGGCGTTCGAGGAACGGCTCGACTTGCGTCGGAACACCCGCTCCAGGCTGCGTCACTGACTGCGTTGCCATTTCGATCCTGTCGTCTTTGTTAGGGGGCAGATGCCCCTGGGGTGACTCGAACACCCGGCCAACGGTTTAGGAAACCGCTGCTCTATCCACCTGAGCTACAGGGGCGTAAGCGCCGAAATGTAGGTGAGTTACGTGTAGTGCAGCAAGGCCTCGACCCGCCGCCCCTGGAGCCGTTGGCGCCCCTTCAGGAAGTCGAGCTCGATGAGAAAGGTGAATCCCACCACCGCTCCACCCGTCGCCCCGACCAGCTGCGCGGCGGCGGCGGCGGTCCCGCCCGTCGCGAGCACGTCGTCGACGACCAGGACGCGGTCCTGCGGACCTACGGCATCGTGGTGCATCTCCAGGGCGTCGGTCCCGTACTCGAGTGCGTACTCGATGCGGTGGGTCGCGGCCGGCAGCTTCCCCGGCTTCCGGATCGGGACCAGGCCCGCGCCGAGTCGCAGCGCGATCGGCGCACCGAAGATGAACCCCCGGGACTCGATACTGACGACCTTGGAGATCTTGGCCGCGGCGTACAGGGCCGCCATCTGCTCCACGGCATACGCGAACAGGCCGACGTCTAGCAGGATCGGCGTGACGTCCTTGAACCCGATCCCGGGCTTCGGAAAGTCCGGCACGTCGCGGATGGCGCGCTTCAGGTCGTCGAGTGAAGTCACTTGATGTGGAAAGAGTTGGAGACTTCAAGCTCCGCTGGAACTTCAAGTCGATCGAGTGCGTCCACGCGTCCGCCCGAGGGGCCGCGCCGCAGCGCCTGCTCGAGCCGGTCCAAAGCCTCGTCTGCGCCTTGAGAAACTACTTCAACTGTTCCGTCGCTCAAGTTGCGCGCGAACCCTCCCAGACCGAGGCGCTCCGCCTCGCGCCAAACGTACCACCGGAATCCGACCCCCTGCACCTGCCCCCGGGCGATCCAGCGCCGGCGACTCATGGCTGCCGGCGGCGCCTCCGGACGTAGATGACGGCGGCGATCGCCACGATCGGAATCAAGGCGAGGATCGCCCAGGTGACGTAGCGCTGCACCTCTTCGTTCTGCAGCACGGCTTCGTTCCGGCCCAGGGCGTAGCCGATCCAGGTCAGGATCGTGCACCAAACGAGCGCCCCCAGCGCGGTATAGCCGATGAACTTGGGGAGCGGCATCCGGTGCAGCCCCGCCGGGATCGAGATGAGGTGCCGCACCACCGGGAAGAGCCGTCCGACAAAGGTGCTGAA
>DATHDT010000087.1:0-3185 GCA_035318905.1 Gemmatimonadales bacterium
TCCCATTACTCTCTCTGCCCTTGGGGCCCTTGGCCTTACGGTGGGCGTCGGCCAGGTCCTTCCGACTCAGGTGTCGCGCCCCCTGAACGTCGCGGCAAGCCCCGTCACGATCACCATAACGCGCAACGGGACGAACAGCACCTCCGATGCCGAGATCCCCCTGGCTTCGGGCGAGAACGTGCGCGGGTACGTCCTCAGCGGACGGACAGTCGGAACGGATACTCTCGTGCTCTCGGCGCCGGGCTACGGGGCCGACACCGCGCGCATCCACGTGACAGAGGGACGCGTGACGCTGCGGATGGGGCCGGGGTCCGGCCCTCCGGGGCAAATCCGCGTGGGCGACTCGGTCGCCGTCTACCTTACGACGGAAGACTCGACCGGAACGCTCAGGATGGTGGCCGACGCCACGCCATTCGGCCTGTCAGCGAGCGCAGGCATCTCGTTCAGCGACGGCACACGCCCCGTCGGTGAGGTCGCGGTCCCCGCGTCCGCCGCTATCAGTCCACGTTTCTTCTTGAAAGGTCGCGCTCCCGGGTCGGCAACGGTGACCGTGTGGAACTTGGACTATGCCACCTACACGATCGTCGTGAACGTCATTTCCGCTGCGAGTCTGGCGTCGTCAGCCGCGCCGTGAGCGCCGTGCTCCGGAACGGCTAGTCTAGACGGCGCCGCCGACTCGTGCCATTCTTGACCGCGGTGCCCCTCCCTATGGAGATCATCGCATGAACAGGCGTGAAGTCCTGCTTGCCCTCGGCGGCGCTGCCGTGTTCGCCGAGCCTCTTCTTGCCGCCGGCCGCACGCTCCGCTCCCGACTCTCGGGCGGCGCGGCCCTCAAGATCCTCGACCCGCATCAGAATGAGACGGTCGTCGCGATCGCCGAGATGATCATTCCGGCGACGGACACGCCCGGCGCGACGGCCGCGAAGGTCAACGAGTTCGTCGATCTCGCGCTCAGCGAATGGTTCGACGACAAGGAGCGGGCGAAGTTCCTCCAAGGCATCGGTGAGCTCGACGACCGCAGCCGCAAGCGCTTCGCCAATCAGTTCACGGGCTGCGCGCCCGACCAGCAGGCGGAGATGCTGCAGCTGGTGGACGCGGAGGTCGCCGGGTTGCGCGATGCGGACAAGCAAGGCATGCACCGCGATCCGGCTCCGTCGCAGGGCTTTTTCCAGACGCTGAAGCGGCTCACGCTGCTGGGCTATTACACATCCGAAATCGGGGACGCCGAAGAGCTGCACAACCCGATCATCCCGGGCCGCTACGATGGCTGCGTCCTGCTCGACCAGAGGGGGAAATAGCCATGGCCAAGACATACGACGCGATCGTCATCGGATCGGGAATCAGCGGCGGCTGGGCGGCCAAGGAGCTGTGCGAGCGCGGACTCAACACGCTCGTGCTCGAAGCGGGCCGGCCGATCAATCCCGAGACCGACTACGTCGAGCACGTCCCCGTGTGGGAGATGAAGTTTCGGGGCCAGGGTGACCGCAAAGCCCGCAACGCGACGCAGCCGATCCAACAGCAGTGCTACGCGTGCGATGAGATGGCCTACAAGTTCTTCGTCAACGACCTCGAAAACCCCTACACCACTCCTGAAGGCAAGCCGTTCTCCTGGATCCGCGGACGACAGGTGGGCGGCCGTTCCATCATGTGGGGGCGCCAGGTGTACCGCTGGAGTGATCTCGACTTCGAAGCGAACGGCAAGGAAGGGATCGGCGTCGACTGGCCGATCCGCTACGCCGACATCGCGCCCTGGTACGACCACGTCGAAGAGTTCGTCGGCATCACGGGCCAGGCCGAGGGCCTGTCGCAGCTTCCCGACGGCAAGTTCCTGCCGCCGATGGCGCTCAACTGCGCCGAGCAGGTCGTCAAGGACGGGATGGCGAAGCACTTCGGGCGCGAGCGGGTGCTGACCATCGGGCGCGCCGCCGTGCTCACGCAGGACCACCTCGGCCGGTCGGCGTGCCACTACTGCGGCCCGTGCCATCGCGGCTGCATCACGCGCTCGTACTTCTCGAGCGTGAACGCGACGCTCCCGGCGGCGCGCGCGACGGGCCGGCTGACGCTGCGGCCGTACAGCGTCGTCCACAGCATCACGTACGACGCCAAGACAGGGAAAGCGACGGGCGTCCGCGTGATCGACGGCCAGACGAAGCACGCCCTCGAGTTCAAGGGACGCATCATCTTCCTCAACGCGTCGACGCTCGAGTCCGCGCGCATTCTGCTCAACTCGGGGTTCGGCAACTCGAGCGGACAGCTGGGCAAGAATGTGATGGATCACATCATGGGCGGCGGAGCCAACGGGCGCATCGACGCCCCCGCTGACAAGATCGACTTTGGAAACCGCCCCAACGGCATCTACATCCCGCGCTTCCGGAACGTGACCACGCCGTCGAAGGACTTCGTGCGCGGATACGGCTTCCAGGGGGGCGGCGGCCGGGACGGCTGGGGCCGCGGCAGCGAGATGATGGGCTTCGGTGCCGACTTCAAGCGCGACTTGAAGAAGCCGGGTCCGTGGGGCTTCGGCTTCTACGGGTTCGGCGAGATGCTGCCGCGCCCCGAGAACTATTGCGAGATCGACAAGACCAAGGTCGACGCGTGGGGCGTCCCCGCGCTGCGGATCAGCTGCGCATACGGGGAGAACGAACAGAAGCTGCTCAACGACATGGCCGTGACCGCCGCGGAGATGCTGGCCGCCGCCGGCGCGCATGACATCCAGCCCTTCACGAGCAACAACCCTCCCGGGCTCGTCATCCACGAGATGGGGACGGCGCGGATGGGCCGCGATCCGAAGACGTCGGTGCTGAACGGCAACAACCAGGTGTGGGACGCGAAGAACGTGTTCGTGACGGACGGCGCCTGCATGGCGTCGACCGCGTGCCAGAATCCATCCATCACTTACATGGCGCTGACGGCGCGTGCCGCTGCGTTCGCCGTCGACGCGATGAAACGGAGGGAGTTGTGATCGATCGCCGCGAGTTTCTCGGAACCATGGGAGTCCTGACGGCCGAAGCCGTCCTGCCCACGTGCCGGCCTTCCCGCGCCGCGACCCGCCTCTCGAAAGTCGGCGTCCAGCTCTACACGGTGCGGACGCTGATGGAGAAGGACGTCGAGCGCACGCTGGCTGGTGTTGCGGCAGCCGGAGACACGGAAGTCGAGTTCGCCGGTTACTTCGACAAGAGCCCAGC
>DATHDT010000088.1:0-4583 GCA_035318905.1 Gemmatimonadales bacterium
AACCTCTTCCTCGTCTCGCTTGATGACCGCCGGCGCTGGTATCGCTACCACCAGCTCTTTGCCGACGTGCTGCGCACGCGCCTCTTCGATGAGCAGCCAGCGTGGGTGCCCGACCTGCACCGTCGTGCCAGCGACTGGTACGAGCACAACGGTGACCGCTCCGAGGCAATCCGGCACGCGCTGGCGGGCGAAGACTTCGACCGAGCCGCCAGCCTGATTGAGTTGGCGGTGCCGGCGCTGCGGCAGGGTCATCAGGAGGTGACGGCGCTCCGGTGGCTTAGGGCGCTACCGGATGAGGTCATTGGGCGAAGACCGGTCCTGAGCGTCGCCTACGCCTGGGCGCTGTTGTCCATCGGCGAGCTCGAGGACGTCGAGCGCCGTCTGGGAGACGGCGAGCGCTGGCTCACGGCGCCCCACGGTGTGCCAGATGAAGCCGGAGCCGGGCGGCCGGAGATGGTTGTCGTAGACCGGCGCGAGTTCAGCCTCCTGGCTGCGCTGATCGCGGTCTACCGAGCCGTGCTTGCCCAGATCCGAGGCGACGTCGCGACGACCGTCCGGCACGCTCGCGAGGCACTGAATCTGGCTCCCGAGGACGACGATCTCCTCCGCGGGGCAGCAGAGGCGCTCTTGGGATTGGCCACATGGGCGAGCGGGGACCTCGAGACCGCGCATCGAATCTACGGCGCTGGGATGGCGCGGGTGCAGCGGTCTGGCAGCCTCTCTGATGCGCTCGGTGCTGCGATCGCCCTGGCGGACATCCGGATCACCCAGGGACGGCTGCGTGACGCGATCCGGACGTACGAGCAGGCATTGCAACTGTCGGCAAAGCATGGCGAGCCAGTCCTGCGGGCCACGGCGGACATGTACGTGGGACTGAGCGACCTCGCCCGTGAGCAGGGCGACCTCCAGGCCGCCACACGGCATCTCCAGGCGAGCAAGGACCTGGGCGAGCACATGGGCTACCCGCAGAACCGCTATCGGCTGCATGTCGTGACGGCCCGCATCCGGCAGGCTGAAGGGGACCTCGATGGCGCGCTCGATGCAATCCACGAGGCACAGCGCCTGTACATGCCGGACTTCATCCCGGACGTCCGTCCCTTGCCGGCGCAAGAGGCACGAATCCTGCTCAGGCAGGGGCGGTTGGCCGAAGCGAATGCGTGGGCTCGGGCGCGAGGCCTGTCGCCTCACGACGACCTGACGTATCTGCGCGAGTTCGAGCACGTCACGCTTGCGAGGGTGCTCCTGGCCCAATCCACGCTGGACCCTTCGGACGGGTCTGCCCGTGACGCCTTCGCGCTACTGGGTCGTCTGCTGCGAGCAGCGGAGGACGGTCAGCGGACGGGCAATGTCATCGAAATCCTTGTCCTGCTGGCGCTTGCCCACCAGGTGCGAGGCGACATGCCTGCCGCTCTTGCCGCCCTCGGACGTGCCCTGGCGCTCGGCGAACCGGAAGGCTATGTTCGCGTCTTCCTCGATGAGGGCCCACCCATGGCGGCCCTGCTGCAGGACGCCGCGAACCGGGGAATCGCCCCGGACTACGTTCGCCGCCTTCTGACGGCCGCTGTCCGCCCCGAGGACTACGCCGGGAACCCGGAGGCGCTCATCGAGCCGCTGAGCGAGCGTGAGCTTGACGTGCTTCGGCTGCTTGCAACCGATCTGGCCGGACCGGAGATCGCCCGTGAGCTCGTGGTGTCGCTGAGCACGGTGCGGAGTCACACCAAGGCCATCTACGCCAAGCTCGGGGCGAACAACCGCCGGTCCGCCGTGACCCGGGCCGAGGAACTCGACCTCCTGTCGCGAGCCCGCAACCGACCGTAGCCGAGGCGCGAAGCCCCGGTCGGCCGCCGCAAGTCGCCTCGCGGCTCGATCGAAGATTCATCACCTCGAATCCCCACATGTGGGGATGCTCGCTCCCCACGTCCGCTCCGATGCTCGGGACCACGCCGGCAGACAGATCGCAGGACCGGCGGAAGGGAGCAGATGAGCGGAACGACACGCATCGACGGTGACCGTCACGAGGACGGCCGCTACGAGATTCGCCTCAAGGGACACCTGGATGGCCGATGGGCTGCCTGGTTTGACGGCCTGAGCCTCAGCCACGAGAGCGAGGGCGTCACCGTCATCCGTGGCGGCGTACCCGATCAGGCGGCGCTCCATGGCCTGCTCCAAAAGGTGCGCGACACCGGATTGCCATTGGTCTCGGTGACGCAAGTCGACGCCGACCCGACCGGGACGCCCGGCACCGAGCCTCGATAGTCCGATACGAACGCAGGAAAGGGAAACCGACATGACAACCGCCGCTCGAACCGCCGCAACGAAACGTCCCCCGATGGATTCGATGCGGAAGACCGCGCTCGTCGCGGGCATCCTCTACTTGATCACCTTCATTTCGGTCGCGACACTGACCCTCTACGGCCCCGTGTTGAAAGATCCGGCCTACATCCTGAGCTCCGGAAGCGACGCCGGCCTGCGCTGGGGCGCCCTCATCGACGTGATCGTCGCGCTCGCCGGCATCGGCACCGCCATCACGCTGTACCCGGTCGTCAGGCGCCAGAACGAGACGTTCGCGCTCGGATTCGTCACCTCGCGCGTCATCGAGGGCGCGATGCTCCTCACGGGTGTCGTGAGCCTTCTCTCGCTCGCGTCCCTGCACCAGGTGGGCGCCGCGGCCGGCGCCGACTCGACCGCGCTTCTCACCAGTGGCGCCTCGTTCGTCGGGACGTACAACGCGGCGTTCCTGATCGGCGGGACCCTCATGCCCGCGATGAATGCCCTCCTGCTCGGGTACCTGATGTACCGATCCAGCCTCGTGCCGCGACTCATTCCCGCGATCGGACTCGTCGGCGGCGTCTTGATGACGTCTTCCGTGATCGGACAGATCCTCGGCATCAACGAGAAGATCTCGGTGTGGTCTCTTATCGCGCTCCTCCCGATCTTTCTCTGGGAGCTGTCGCTCGGCCTGTGGATGACCTTCAAGGGGTTCCGCAAGGAAGCGCCGCTGATGGTCGAGGCCGCGGCCGAGGCGCAGAGCCCGCACGGATCGGCACCGGCAGTCCTGTCACCGATCGCCGTCGCGACGACGGCGGGTGCAGCGTGACCGCCACCGAGGCGCGGCCGACTCGTGTCCCGCCGCGAGTGGTCATCCGTGTTGCCTGGCTGCTGCACCGCGCACTCCTTCGGTTCAGCGGGGGACGGGTCGGGCTGCGGGCTCCGGGCGACAAGTTCGGGCTGCTGCGCCTGACGACGGTTGGGCGCCGCTCGGGTCAGCCACGAGTCGCGATCGTTGGGTACTACGAGGACGGCCCGAACCTGGTCACGTTGGCGATGAACGGCTGGGCCGAGGCCGACCCCGCGTGGTGGCTGAACCTGCAGGCGCACCCGGACACCGTCGCCGCGTTGGATGACGGCGTGCGTTACGTCCGTGGTCGCGCTGCGGAAGGCGACGAGCGTGATCGGCTCTGGGCTCGGTGGGTCGAGTTCAGCGACCAGT
Source organism: Gemmatimonadales bacterium (assembly GCA_035318905.1). Lineage (GTDB taxonomy): Bacteria > Gemmatimonadota > Gemmatimonadetes > Gemmatimonadales > GWC2-71-9 > 20CM-2-65-7. Next base: position 3,491 of record DATHDT010000088.1, read on the forward strand.
ACGACGGCTGGGCGGCGCTCCGTTCCGAGAAGACCGCGATCGTCGTGCTCGAGCCTCGAACCGGTGCCGAAGTCACCGCGTAGGCGTCGCTCATGGTGGTATCCGCCACTTGATGGGAAGGGCCCCGGAGCTCGCCTCCGGGGCCCTTCACCGAACTCGGCGTGACGCTCACATGTCGACGGCTTCCTGAACTTGATGGTTCGAACAGACCGCGACCTCGCCCGTGATGGTCGCCCCACGCAGGAGACAACATGTCCTCACCCAAGCAGCTGGCGAGAATCGCCGGTGTCTTCTATCTACTCGTCGGCATCTTCGGCGGCTTTGCCGAAGGGTTCGTGGATCCCAAGCTGCACGCCGCTGGCAATGCCGCGGCCACAGCGGCGAACGTCGCCGCGAACGCCGAACTCGTCCGCATGGGGGTCGTCGCCCACCTGGTGGACGGGGTCTTCTTCGCCCTGACCGCGATGGCCCTGTACCTGTTGCTGAACCACGTTCACAAGAACGCAGCCAGGTCGATGGTGATCTTCGTTGTGATCGCAGTCGGCATGATCTGCCTCAACGCCGTCTTCCTGTTCGAGGGCATGCAGGTCGCAACCGACCCGTCGTACGTGACCGCCTTCGGGGTGGCGGGATCGAGCGCTCTCGTGATGATCCTGCTGGACATCCAGCACTACGGCACTTTGGCCGCTCAAGTCTTCTTCGGCCTCTGGCTCGCGCCGCTCGGGTATCTCGCCTACCGATCCGGGCTGTTCCCGAAGGCCCTTGGGGTCGTGCTCGTCCTGGCCACTGTCTCGTACTTGGCAGACTCGCTCACGGCGTTCCTGCTTCCCGACTTCGAGCAGCAGATCAAGCCGTTCCTGATCGTCGCGCCACTTGTCGGCGAGATCTGGATGGTCGTCTACCTGCTCGTCAAGGGTGTGAAGTCCAGGCCCCAGGCTGTTCGGGCGCCCGTGGCGGACCTGGCGCCCCTCGGAGCGTGACCTCAGTCGCGCATCCGGCCGAAGTGGCGGGTGGCATCGCGGTCAGGATCCGGCAGATGGCTCGACCCCGTACGAGCGCCGGTGCTCGTGAGCGTCCCGGCGCGCGCTGGAGT